>JBJERK010000292.1:0-8980 GCA_051882255.1 Ruminiclostridium sp. | reverse complement strand
CCCAGTTTCCGTCGCCCGTGCCGTTGAAATGGAAAAATATATTACCGTCCTTATCCTGTAGAACAACCGCCTTCTGATAAGAATCGCTTTCCGTCTTCCGGAAATCAAATTCATCAAGAATAGTGTACAGTTCTCCGTCGTCGGTGCATAAATGCTCTCCGGTTCCCCAGCCCGGAGCGTCTGTTTCATAGCCCAGGTGGGAATTGAAATGGTTTTCTATATTTGCCGCTCTGCGGGCAACCTCGTTCACTGTTTCCCTGTTATTTCCGCTCATGAATTGCCTCCTGTGAAATATGACTTTCCGTTTTGCAGCTTGCTTCGCAAACGCAAGCATGCTGTAAAGGAGATATGCTGCCTTTATATATTCAAGCAGTGCTGTCTTTAGCACTGCTGTTGTTTCCGATTTTAAAAGGCGCTTGATTATCGCCCTGTTATACAAAGCCACAGTCCTTATTATGCGGCTTTGGCTTCATTTCTGCTTGTAAGACAGCGTTAATCCGATTTCCGGATACTGTCCTTCCAATAATATTCCCGCTGCTGCCGTTCCTGACAGCAGCGGATATTATAATTTCAGATTATTTGAAAGCGTCTGCCAATGTTTTGTTTACAACTTCTGTCTGAGAGTACTGTTCAGAAACGTTATTCCTGAGAAACTTTACATACTGGTCGATAATATCATAGTACTGCTGGAAGAACTTGTTTGCAAAGCCTTCGTAGGAGGTTCTGGTTTCCTCCGCCGCCTGTCCTGTCCAGGTAGAGGAAAGGGAGTCGATTGTTGCCTTTGTATTGTTGAGTAAATCCTTAAGCTGGTTATTATCTGCTTCAAGCTGCGACGCAATAGCCATTACCTGTTCGGTATCAAGAGTAATCTGGATCATTGTTAATTCCTCCTTATCAGTTAACAAGCTTCTTAACGCCTGTTACGTTGTTTTCAACGGTTGTTTCGTAGTTGACTGCCTGCTGTTCAAGCGCCATTGAGGACTGCATAATATGGTCTGTCATCTGCTTGAGCTCCTCGCAGAAGCCGTTAATCTGTTCAACGAAAGCCAGGTTATCCGGCGCCTTCCACGCTTCTCCCATGTTGCTTGCTGTGTTCATCAGACGAGTATAAAGAGCGGTATACTCCTCCGACATTTCCTTTAGCTTCTGGGATGCATTCCGCATTTCGGTGGTGTCTGCTGTCAGTTTCATTTTTAATTCCTCCTGAATATTTATTTTCAACGCTTAAGCGCCGAATTTACACTAAAATAAGCCTTGCCGAATTTCTTATACCGGCGTCGTAAACAGTAGTATTCCTGTCGTATATTCTGCCGTCCTCGGCGCTTATAAGAACCGAGCTTTCCGAGCCCTTGTAGCTGCCGTCCGAAAGGGATTCCGCAAGCTTTACAAGCAAGCCCGTTGCTTCTCCTATCATCTTTCCCGCAGGCAGATAAACGTCGTAATGAGCTCCTGCTGCAGGAAGATACAAATCCACAAGATATTTCTTCATATATCCTCCTTACTGCAGAAACTTGACGTATACAGCCGCAGAATTATTAACCGCAAAGCCGAACCCGGGCTTGATGTCAGCCTGATACTCCGGCGGCTTTTTCGTTACGTTGAGTCTGAACTGTGAGTTTATACCGCTTCCGAGCCATATACCACAGCCGGGGCTTGTTCTCTTCTTATACCATTCCTCAGCGGTAAAGGGCGTTATAGCAGATATATTCTCGCTGATAATGAAATGAACGTTATATTCCCTTTCACACTTCGCCATAGCAAGCTGGAGCCGCATAAGAGGCGTATCGTCGTCTGCCTCCCGCTTGTCTTCGGCTACGTTTACCTGATTAAGCACTGTGCTCAATGAAGAAATCGAGCTTATTACAACCAGCAGCGGCGGATACTCGGGGGGCTGCCTGTTCTCGGCTATGGCGTCCTTGTACCGGTTGTTGCGGGTAAGAACTGTTGTGAAGATTTCGTTTACTGCCTCAACATAGCCGGCGGCGTTATTATAGACAGTAAGATTTCCTTCGAAAGCCTGTGCTCCGCTCCGTGGCTTAGCAAGCATAATCGTCCTTATACCGCAGTTTTCTGCAATAAACCTGCCCAGAACTGTTACAAATCCGTCACATTCTCCGTCCGAGGACATAACCATATTAACCACATTCGCCGTAAAATCAAATACGGAAATATTCATTGTATCCTTTTCAACGCCAACGGGAACATTTGCAAGGCTGTCACGCACTGCGTAAGGAGCAAGAAATTCCGCTGTAACCTTTTCGGGCAGTACGGGTACAACCGCTGCTCCTGCGCTGCCCTTATACCGCTGGGCAACCTCCTTGCAGAACTCCCGGATAGCGGGATAGGGAGGCTCGGCTTCGGTAATGCGGGCAGTCTGGAATTCAAGCAGGCTGTCCTTATCTCTCCTGAACATTCCTCGTCCTATATGCTTTTCCGGCACAAAGCCCTCGGTTTTTCCGAACAGGGAGGAATAATCGTCGGCGTTATTCATCTGCAAGCAGTACTGGAGCTTGAAGTTCTGCATCATATTGAGCCGCACGTTATTTATGCCTGTACATGCAAGCACAAAGTGAATACCGTACTTCGTACCCTCTCTTGTAAGGTAGGATATATCCCCCGTTCTTTCCTCGTACAGCTCCGCAAAAGCGGCATAGTTGTTTATGAAAACGAGGATAAGCGGTTCGGGCTGCTCCGAAGCGCTGTTGTACTGTTCAATACTGCCGCCGAACTGTGCCAGCTTCTTCTTGCGGGTCTGGAGCTTGCCCATAAGCAGCTTGAACAGGTTATTCATCTTCTCTGTTTCATGTGCAAGGATTACGTCGCCCACAAAAGGACTGCCCGAAAAGGCGGTAAGGGTTTCCGACCCGAAATCCGCTATGTAGATATTAACCTCGTCGGGGGTATGCTCCCGCATTACAGAGTAGCACATAGCCTCGATAAACATGGCCTTTCCGTTACCCGCAGAGCCGTAAACAATAGCGTTTCCCGCCTCCGAAAGGGGTACTCTCAGTATGCACTGCCGCTGATGAGCAGGGTCGTCATATTCGCCCACAACAGGATTAAGCAGGAACCTTCCCTTAGGCTTATCGGGATATTTTTCCGTAAGCTTATCCACATAGATTTTTGCGGGAATAGGGTCGAGCCACATTGACCAGCGCTTTATATTCTCTTCCTCGCAGTACTTCTGTATGTACTTCGTTATTACGTCAAGCTGCTTCGGCGGGTCGGAAACAGCAGCAAAACGATTGGTGTTTGCTTCTGCAACAACCTGACCGTTGGTATTGATTACCGAGATTGCGTCGTCACGGTCCTTTATTACCCTCTGGGAGGGATAATAGGGCGCTCCCGCCCAGGCGGACTGACCTATCTCGAACAGCTCGTTATAGCCGACCTGAAGATAGAACCTGCCCGTATCGGTAAGGGAAGCAGCGTCGGGACGTCCAAGCATTTCCTGACTGTCGGAGCTGTCCTGCACCTTAAGGCAAATCTTGAAACGGCTGTTGCTTCGTACCTGATCGTCTACAACGCCGCCGGGCTTCTGGGTCGCAAGTATCAGATGCACGCCAAGGCTTCGTCCGACTCTTGCAGTACTTGTAAGCTCTGTCATAAACTCGGGCTGCTCCTTTTTCAGCTCTGCAAACTCATCGGATATTATAAACAGGTGCGGCAGCGGTTCGCTTACCTTTCCTTCACGGTAAAGCTTCTGATACTTGTAGATGTCGATATTGCTGATATTGTACTTCTTGGAGGTGTCACGGAAGATACGCTCACGGCGGTGAAGCTCGCTTGCCATAGAGGAAAGGGAGCGCTTTATTCCGTTACCGTCAAGGTTTGTTATTACGCCTGCGGTATGGGGGATATTCTCGAAGGATTTAGCCATTCCGCCGCCCTTGTAGTCGATAAGTATGAAGGCAACCTCGTAGGGGTGGAAGTTTACCGCCATGGACAGGATATAGCTTATAATAAACTCACTCTTGCCCGAGCCTGTCATACCTGCCACAAGTCCATGGGGACCGTGAGCCTTTTCGTGCAGGTCAAGCCTGAAAAGCTCGCCGTACTTATCTATACCCACTGCCGCCGCAAGGGACTTCGTCGGGTCGTTTACAGACCAGTTTTCCGCCAGATTAAGATGCTCTATCATTCCTATGTCCAGCATCTCAAAGAAGGTATATTTTTTCGGGAGAGTAAAGCCCGAGCCGTTGATATTTACAAAGGTGTTGGAAAGTACTCTTGTAAAGCCCCGCGTATCAATACGCCGATTCGCCTCAACGGTGAACTGAACGGGAGGCTCGCTTACATCGTTTATCAGGGTAAGGCTGCCGCTGTTTTCGGTTATCTCAGCTACAGCCATACATTCCTTCGGAAGGTCGATAAGCTTATCAAACACCGAAAGCACGGAAAACCTGATATTGGACTTGTTTTCAAGAACCCTGCGTACACATTCTGTCTTTAAAGCAAGCTCCTTATCAAGACAAAGGATAAAATAATAGGGCTTTTCGTCCTCAAGCTGATTATCGGACATTTTCTTGCGCTTTTCTATTACAGTATCAAGGGTAGAGGAAAGAGCCTTTGCCTCCTGGGAATTTGTGGCAATATAGCGCACGGTGCGCTCGTCGTTCATGGTATGGGGGAGCCAGCGGGTAAAGGAGTACTTTTCCTCGTCGCTCTCGTCATACAGCATAACCAGCTTTACCTCGTCGTAGCTATGGGTTGTAACAAGCTGGAAAATAAGTCCTGTTACATAATCCGAAATAAGGGAGGCTTTGCCGTAAATGCCGCTTATAAATCTTTCGTGCAGGGACAGGCACACCGGCACATTCTTAAGCCAGCGCTTCTTTTCTCCGAACTGATACATCATATCGGTCAGGTTATCCCGCTCAACCGCAAATTTCCACTCGGGATAATGAATTTTCGCCTTAAGGGGAAGATTTCCGCAGCCAAGGCGAAGAAGAAGAAAGTCGGAATGTTTAGGAGTACGCTCCCATATCATAGGCTTATCGGACAGAACCCGCCTTGTGCATATATCAACGCTTATGTCGTTATTGCGAAGTACGCTTTCCTGCCGAGCCGTTTCAACGGCAACATCACTTTCAAGCTGCGCCAGATAGGCGGTATAGCTTTCCTGCCGCCTTGTTTCCTTCCTTATCCTGAGCTTTTTCTGATAGGTCTTTGTAATTATAGGCCACATCAGCGTTCCCAGCAGCATGCTTATGCACATAACAAGGGAAGGGATAGCGGAAGACACATTCCCCCGCTCGATTGCGCTTACCACCGTAAAAGCGCCGCTTGCCACAGACGCCATTCCCATTGTCAGCGAGGGACCTATCATCATTATCATAGGCATTTCCTCGTCAATAGGAGCGGCAGGTGGAGCGTCTATTTTAAGCTCGTACTCGTCAACGTCGTGCTTGAAGCGGGGCGCGCGGTAATAGTACTCCTCGGAAACCTCCTCAAATTCCTCCTCGGCATTCGGGTCGGCGGTATAAGAAGGCGCACGGAATTCCCTCAGCTCGCCGGAGTTCACTGTTACCTTTCCGTCGGGGTTGTTGAGAAAAATCCCGTTTCCCGTAAAAATTATCCTGAGCCCCATTATATAAACAACATCGCCTATATTGAGCCTTGAATATTTTACCCTCTTATCATTGACATAGGTGTTGTTCGTACTGTCCTCGTCCTTTACCGACGCTTCATTTGAATTGATTACAAGGGTTGCATGCTTTCTGGAAACAAAGCCGCAATCGTAACAGATGTCACATTCCTCGTTGCGGCCTATCGTTATCGAGGCTGCGCCGGATAAAGCCATATATCCGGAATACAGCCTGCGGTCCTCGGTTACAGGCTCCACAAACAGGGTATAGCGCAGCCTTCCATCGCTGCTGCGTATGTTGTACAAGCTCATAAGCTGCAGCGGAACGCTCTGAAGAACCTCGTCGCTGCTGCCGACTATCTTGAATCGGCGGTTGGATTTAAGCTCCCACACGTCCTCTTCTTCGCTTTTTGCAGAACGAAGCGCCTCGACGGATACTATATCCGTAAGCTTCCCCGCCTCATTCCTTGTTCTTACCCAATATTTTCCCAAATGCTTTTCGGGCAGGGTGATACAGGATATAGAGTTGTTTGACAGTAGGGTTAATTTCATCTGGACAATCTCAACTTTCTTAAAAAGTAAGCTATACGTTTTTCCAAACCGCAGCGCGGTATATCTGCAACAATTACCGATATATTATCAGCTCCGCCTCCGCCGAGCGCCGCCTTTACAAGTGCGTCAGAAGCGTCCCCCGGGGTTCTGCTGCCCTTTAGTATTGCTTCAATCTCACTGTCCGACACCATATCGGTAAGCCCGTCGGAGCAGATCAGCATACGGCACCGCCTTTGTATAAGCGGATAATCCTCAATAAGACATTGTTCGCCGATTCCTATACAGCGGGTAAGCTTATTTCCCCCGTTTCTTCTGTCGTAGGAAGCGCCGTCCCCTGAAGCCTGAAAGCCTGAAGTGTGGTCGTTGGTTATCCTTTTAAGCTTTTTCCCGAAAAGGCAGTAAATCCTGCTGTCGCCGATATTGCAGCAATAGGTGCCCCCGGCGGTAACTGCCGCAAGGGCAATAGTAGTTCCGCAGCGCTTGCCTGTGCTGATTACGTCCCTGTTGGCGGAAGCGATAAACTGCTCAACTGTACTTTTAATTTTATTGCAGGAAGCAGATTTCAGAGTATAATTGCTTTGCAGAAGCCTGTCAACCACAAGGGAAGAGGCAACCTCGCCCTTTTCCTCGCCTCCGAGACCATCGCATACCGCCAGCAAAACAGGAGCGTTTCCCGCTGCGTCAAAGGAAAAGGGTCTGTTTTT
The DNA here is from genome assembly GCA_051882255.1 of Ruminiclostridium sp. GTDB lineage: Bacteria > Bacillota > Clostridia > Oscillospirales > Ruminococcaceae > Ruminiclostridium_E. Next base: position 2,137 of record JBJERK010000292.1, on the reverse strand, counting down.
CAGATCTTGCGGAAGGGAAACGCCGTCAGCGTACAGGTTGTCCTGATTGTCGGCTCTTCGCAATCCCTTATGCGTACGGGCAGAAAAGACAATCTTCATATATAATCCTTATTTAAAGATATTCTGGGTTTCATCGCCATCATAGTCCATATAGCCCGGATAAGGGCGGCTGCCGCTCATATCGCCGCCGATAATCTGTATATACTCTACTCTTAACCTTACACGTCCCATTTTAAGCTCGTCGTCGGAATGGAGCTGAGTTCTGCTCATCAGCGGAGCGTTATTCAGTCTGGTAAGATTTGATTTACTGGTATTCGTTACAAATAGTCCGCCGCCTGCTGCGTCTATAAGGCACTGCTCTCTGGATACGCTCATATCGTCAAGGAATATGGTGCATTTTTCGCCGCGCCCGATAGTCATTGTGTCCGAAACCGTAAGCTCCCAATTCTGACCAGGATTGTCGGCGTTCACAAGCTTTATGGTATAGCTGCTGTCTCCGCCGCCGATAAATTCCGTTTCAGCGAAGCTAAAGTCTGTCTTTGCGCCGCCGCCCGCAGCCGTATAAGAATCGGACTTCTGAGCCTTTTTCTTTTTTCCGCTTTTAACCGCAATTATTATAATAGTTACAATTACAGCCGCCAGCAGCGCTCCTGCACCTATTATCAGCAGCAGCACAGTGTCAATTCCGCCTTCCTGCGCTGTATCCTCCTCTTCTTTCTCTTCTTCCTCTTCCTCGTCCCTCTCGTCTTCCTTATTGTCAGCCCCGGTTTCCTCCGCAGGCTGCTCCTCAGTCTCCCTGATAATATCCGAAGCCGTCATCTTAAGGTCAAAGCTTATCGTAGTATTTCCGTCGGAAATATCCACCTGTCTTGTGGAGCCGTCAAGAAGCTCAGCGGGTATTTTAACCCGTATCCACTTGTAAGCGTCTACAGACAAATCCTGCTGGAGAGCGTTTATATCGGTTTTTGCATTAAAGGCAAAATATCTGCCGCCGCTTATTCTTGTAAGCGCCAGAAGGTTCTTGTAAGGATTCTTAAGCTCCTTTTCGCTTACACAGACCACGTCTATAGGATATGTTACCTCCTTAAGCTCCATAAACAGCTCCTCCATGGTAATGCCGCCCGCCGCACTGTCTGCTCCGTCGGTAAGCACGATTGTCCTGTAAAAGCAGGGCTGCCCCTCCGGCATACCAAGAGCGGGGATTGTGCTGTGGATAGCGTCGAACAGGGCGCTTTGCTTACCGTCGAAGCCGATTTTTTCTACTGCCCGGTCAAGGTCGTAGCGGTCGGAGGAGAAGTTCTGAAGCACGCTTACCTCTGAATTGAAGGAGGCTATTCTTATTTCCTCCTTGTCCCCTATATCACGAATCATATTCTTGATAAACTCAATTACGCTTTCCCGCATATTCACGGAAACGGAGGTTGAGGAGTCCACAAGTATGGTTGTACGAAGCCTTACGTTCTTTTCGGAAATAGTTCCCTTGTCTATAAGCTGTGCGTTTTTATTTGCAGTTTTCACCGAAACCTCGGGAAGGTATATATCCCCCGAAACGAATAAATCCATTTCATCCTCCACCACGGTAGCCTGAAGCAGGCAGTCGGTTTCCTCTGCGAACGCCGCAGCAGACAGTCCGGCAGCAAGAACTAATGTACAAAATAAAGAAAATATTCTTTTTATATTCATTTTTGAAGCTCCTTGAAGACGAAAATCTATTATATTGCAGGCAAGCCTGCCCTGCGTGCGCCTTATCAAGCCGCCCGCCGGCAGTTCTGTTAAAGTTGTACATATTTATATTTGCATTGTACCACAAATTGTTAATTTTCGTCAATATTTTTTCAAAAACGGTAATTATACTGACGAAATTTGTCAAAAATAGGGGATAGACGAAAAATCCTGCCGGGGCTGTTGTTTTTTCTTTTTGTGCAGTCCTGCCGCTGACAGATTATGACGAAAAATGTCAAATTCTGCATATTGTATTGATTTTTACGGATAAAGCTGGTAAAATAGTCAACTCCTGCCCCAAAAAGAAAAACAAAAACAGCCGCCCCTGCATTCCTGTGCAAAGGCGGCTTTTGCCGTTTATTATCGCTATCAGAAGAATATACGCTCTTCGATATACTTCCTTACTTCCTCAATC
>JBJERK010000291.1:0-2289 GCA_051882255.1 Ruminiclostridium sp. | reverse complement strand
TAATCGGCAGTATAGAGCATTTCTACGGGCATCTTGAAATAGAGCCAAAGGGAAGCCTTGCCCTGTGCGGTATTGAGTACAGGGAGAATGTAGAGAGCAGAACAGATGAGATAAAGGAGTTCTGTAATAAGATAAATAATACATAAGGAAAAGCCCGTGAAGATTGTTCTTCACGGGCTTAACTATTAGCTTATCTTACGCAACCTGCTTCTTAACCTTAGAAGTTACGCCCGTCTTATCAAGAGCCGCAATCATAATAAGTCCGCAGATTATACCGAAAGCGCCCTGTACTGCATTTCCGGGAACGCTGGAAAGTGCGCCCTCTGCGCTCTTGCCGAGAAGAAGCCATGCGTAGAAGAAATAGCCCACAATCATAACCGCCTCAGCAGCAATTGCGCCAACAACATAGCCAACGAATTTCGGGAGCTTTTTGCCCAGACCCGAAGCGATTGCTACTGCAACAACAGCCATAAGAGCCTTTATGATAAGTGTTCCGGGAACGTAGTGAGCGTAGCCGGTAAGCAGGTCAGCCAGCGCCGAGCCGATACCTGCTGCCGCAAAGCTCCAGGGGCCGCCGAGCGTCCAGGCTGCCACTAAAATAAAGCAGTCGCCGAAGTTCACATAGCCGTTGGTGAGGGGCATAGGAATCTGGATTATCATAGTTGCCACGCAGATAAGCGCCGCAAGCACTGCGGCAAAGATTGTCTTGAATAAATTCTTGTTCATTTTGCTGTGTCCTTTCTTAAGGGCTTCTGCCCTTGACTTTTCTGTATATTTCAATTATAATAAAATTTGGTTATATTGCAACTACCAGTTTGATAAATTTTTATAATACCAGATTTTTGCAGGGAGAATTGTTAAATGGATAAAAAACGGGTCTGCCTTTACGAGCAGCTTTACCTTACCTTAAAAGAGGATATAATTTCGGGAAAGTACAAGAAAGGGACGAAGCTGCCCTCTAAGCGCTCCCTTTCGGAGCAGTATCATGTAAGCGTGATAACGGTTGAAAATGCCCTTGAGCAGCTTATTGCGGAGGGGTATATAAATGCGGTTGAGCGAAGCGGTTGTTTTGTGCAGTACAGCAAAAGTGCAGGCGGAGAAGTCCTGCTCAAAAAAGGAGAAAGACCTTACGAGCCGGATATTTCCGGGGAAACACAAACGGAAAAAAGCCTTTACAGCGGGCTTTTCCCCTTTACGGTATGGGCTCGGCTTATGCGGGCGGTTATTTTAGAGCAGGAGAGCAGTCTTTTACAGCCTGTGCGAAGCGGCGGAGCGGCAGAGCTTAAGGCGGCGATATGCGATTATCTTTACCGCTGTCGGGGCTTATACGTTCACCCCCGGCAGATAATCATAGGTTCGGGCGCAGAGTATCTTTACAATCTTCTGATACAGTTTCTCGGCAGGGACAAGAAATACGGGCTTGAAGACCCCGCTTACAATGTACTCACAAGGATTTACGGGCTGAACGGGGTGGACTGCGCCTATATCGGGCTGGACAGGCAGGGCCTTTCGGTTAAGGAACTGCGGGAAAGCGGCGTTGACGTTGTGCATATTTCCCCCGCCCACCATTTCCCCACGGGAATAGTTATGCCGATAACAAGGCGCAAGGAGATTATGGCGTGGGCGGAGGAGGCTCCCGACAGGTACATAATCGAGGACGACTACGACAGCGAATTCCGCTGGACAGGCCGTCCCCTGCCGCCCATGTTCGGCTCCGACCCCTCAGGCAGAGTAATTTACATCAACACCTTTTCAAGGACGATAGCGCCTTCTGTACGTATCAGCTATCTTTGCCTGCCCCTTAAGCTGCTGGACTTATGGGAGGAGAAAATGGGCTTTTACGCCTGCCCTGTTCCTGCCTTTGAGCAATACACCCTTGCAAAGTTTATCTCAGAGGGCTACTTTGAGCGCCACATAAACCGTATGCGAAAGCACTACAGGCGTGTAAGAGAAACCGTTCTTAGGGCAGTAGCTTCATGCGGCGGAGCAGAGATAAGGGAGGAAAACGCAGGTCTGCATTTTATACTGCGGGCAAACACCGGAGCAGATGATATAATAGAAGCCGCCGGCAAATGCGGCATAAGAATAACTCCGATTTCAGATTACTACAACAGCTCTCCTGCGCCAAAGAACGTTTATGCGGTGAACTATGCAAATGCGGATATTGATGGGGTGGAGAGGGAGTTTGAGAGGGTGAGAGAGGGGAGAGAATGAGAGAGAAGAGATTTTCAGCCTTTTTGAAAAGAAGGCTCGCAGCAAGCTGCGCGAAAAACTTTCAGACGCTTCGCG
>JBJERK010000290.1:0-2289 GCA_051882255.1 Ruminiclostridium sp. | reverse complement strand
ACAAGCTGTAAATATTTTGTATTGCACCTGCATAAACTATATGCGAGGTGAAATCTATGAGAATTTTTGCGGCTTTTGCGGCAGGTCTGCTTATGGCGGCTATGCTTTGCTTTTGCGGCTTTGCTGCTCCCGCCGAACCCACGGTTACGGCAAGAAGCGCAATTGTTATAAACGCAGATACCTGCGAGGTGCTTTTTGAGAAGAACAGCACCGAACAGCGGGCTATGGCAAGCACAACCAAGATAATGACCGCACTTTTAACCCTTGAAGCAGGCGACCTTGATAAGCCCTTTACCGCCGACAGCATGGCGATAAGGGTTGAGGGAACCTCAATGGGGCTTAAGGAGGGGGATATTGTCACAAGGCGGGCGCTGGTGTACGGTATGCTATTGCCCTCGGGAAACGACGCAGCAAATGCGGCGGCGGTAAACGTTTCGGGCAGTATCCCGAAATTCGCAGAGCTTATGAATAAGCGGGCGGCGGAAATCGGTATGAGCAATACACATTTTGTAACTCCTTCGGGGCTTGACGCCGAGGGGCATTACACAACTGCCTACGATATGGCTCTGCTTACGGCAGAGGCGCTTAAAAACGAGACTTTCAGGGAGATTTGCGCCCTGTCCTCGGCTAAGGTCGAGTTCGGAAACCCGCCGACTGCCCGCACATTAAATAACTCAAACAAGCTGCTGCAAAGCTACGAGGGCTGTATCGGGGTAAAGACGGGCTTTACGGATAATGCACGGCGCTGTCTTGTTTCGGCGGCGGAGAGAAACGGGGCGACAATAATCGCTGTTACCCTGAACGCCCCCGACGACTGGAACGACCACAAAAAGCTGCTTGACTACGGCTTTTCCAAAGTAAAGGCATACGACATTGAAACCGACAGCTTTTCGGTAAACGTAATCGGCGGAGAAACAGACTGCATAACCGCTATTGCTGCGGAAATCCCGCGAATAGGGCTTACCGGGGAAAGCGCAGAGCAGATAAGCGTTAAATACTTCCTGCCCGATTTTGTTTATGCAGGAATCCAAAAGGGCGAGCAGCTGGGCAGAGCGGAAATTTACTGCGGCGACAGGCTTTTAGCGAAAATTCCGATTATTGCGGCAGAGGACTGCCCCCAAAAAACAGAAAAGCAAGGCTTCTGGGACAGGATTGTGCTGTTTTTCTCGGGGCTTGCAGGATAGATAAAGGAAACTTATATGGAAAAGGTAAGAATACAGAAAATTATCGCCGACAGCGGCTACTGCTCCCGCAGACGGGCGGAGCAGCTTATCGAAGAGGGTCAGGTTAAGCTTAACGGCCGTCCCGTAAAGCTTGGCGACAAGGCGGACCCGAAAAAGGACCTTATAACCGTTGGCGGCGAGAAGATAAAGGCGGAGGGTATCACCCTGCGCTACATAAAGCTTTACAAGCCCCGCGGCTACGTCACCACCATGTCCGACGAGCAGGGCAGGAAAACCGTTACTGAGCTGCTGGAGGGCGTTGAGGAGCGTGTTTACCCCGTGGGCAGACTTGACCGCAACTCCGAGGGACTGCTTCTTCTTACAAACGACGGAGCCTTCGCCAACGACATAATGCACCCAAGAAAGCACGTTTCCAAAACCTATCGGGTAACGGTAAACGAGAAGGTTGACGAGGAAACGATAAACCGGCTTATGACGGGAATTGAGATTGAGCCGGGGGTTTTTACCGCTTCCTGTGTGGTTACGGTGCTTGTGGAAGAGCCGGAGAGAACGGTGCTTGAATTTGTTATAAGAGAGGGCAAGAACAGGCAGATTCGCCGCATGTGCGAGGCGGTGGGTCTTACCGTCAAGAGGCTTCGCCGCACAAGCGTGGGCGGGGTTAAGCTGGGCATGCTTAAGCCGGGAGAATACGCCGACCTTACGAAAACGGAAATGCAGACCCTCAGAAACGCAATCGGTCTTTCCGCCAAGGCAGAAAACCCGGGCAGAAAGGGCGGAAGACGATGATTACTATACTGAGAAACCCCGAGGTTACGGACAAGCTGCTTTTTGAGCTTAAGGAGGACGATGTTCTCCGTGGTTCGATAACTGCCGTCATAAACGGCGGAGAGATTACAATAACTGACTTACAGAGCGAGGTTGAGCTTTACTACGACGGGCTTTGCCGTGCAGTTCTTGCTTACGCCTGCGTTCGTGGGATTGACAGGGCGGTTTTTGAGATTTCTGACGAGAGAAAGCTGAAAAGGCTTAAGGGGTTTGGGTTTGTGACAGAGGGGAGTAATGTGATGGAGAGTGTGCAGGAGTTTTTTAATGAGGACAGCTGCGG
>JBJERK010000289.1:7004-9069 GCA_051882255.1 Ruminiclostridium sp. | reverse complement strand
TTCGGCACCGTCTTTCTGCAAATCTTTTCCCTCGTTCAAACGGTTATTAGTATAAATTTTCGGGAAAGGAGCGAAATGTGTGGGAACAGAAGAAAAAATCGCCGACAAGGCGGAGGTTCTCGAATACCTCACCAATGTTATGCGGGACGAAGAGGGCAGCGAAAAGGACAGGCTTACCGCTTCAAAGCAGCTTGGCAAATACCTGGGACTTGAGGTTAAAAAGGTGGAGCTTGGCGGCGGCTGCGGAGTGACTATTTATGACGACATCGGGGACGGTTAAGCTGTCGGAGCTTATCGCCCCCGCCTTTTACAGCGTACATCGGGACATACGCAAAAGCGCCCATACACACTACCTGCTCTGCGGCGGAAGGGGAAGCTGTAAGTCCTCCTTTGCGAGTATTGAAGTTGCTTTGGGGATAATGGAGGACAAAAACGCCAACGCAGTTGTACTGCGTAAGGTGGGGCAGAACCTTCGGGACTCTGTCTGGGAGCAGATGTGCTGGGCGATAGAAAGGCTGGGGGCGGTAGAGCTATGGGAATTTAAGGTAAGCGTTCCCGAGATGGTGTACCTGCCCACAGGTCAGAAAATAGTTTTCCGTGGCGGGGATAATCCACGAAAGCTTAAATCCGTAAAGGCTGCCTCCGGGTATATTAAATATGTGTGGTACGAGGAGGCGGACGAGTTTTCGGGGCAGGAGGAAATAGACAGTATAAACCAGTCGCTGCTAAGAGGCGGCGACAAATTCTGCTGCATCTATACCTTTAATCCGCCTCGGGAACGGGACAGCTGGATTAACAGGCTTACGGAAGAAAGCCGCCCCGACCGCTTATGCCACAAAAGCGATTACAGGACGGTTCCGCCCGAATGGCTGGGGAGAAGCTTTATTGCAGAAGCGGAGTATCTCAGCAAATCCAACCCGACCCGCTACCGCAGCGAGTATTTAGGGGAGGTTACGGGAACGGGAGCGGAGGTTTTCGGGAACATAAATGTCCGTGAGATAACGGATAATGAGGTCAAGGGCTTTTCCCGAGTTTATCGGGGAATAGACTGGGGCTACGGAGCAGACCCCTTTGTTTACATTGAAACCGCCTACGAGAAAAACAGCAGGCGGCTTTATATTTTCGGCGAGTTTTACCGCTGCGGGGCTAAGTTTGATGAAATTGAAGGGACGATAAAGAAGCTTAACCCCGAGGGGCAGCTTGTGACTGCAGAAAGCGCCGAGCCACGCTCAAACGACGAGCTTCGGGACCGGGGGATAAGGATACGGGCGGCGAAGAAGGGGCAGGGCTCCGTTGAGCAGGGGATACGGATGCTGCAAAACCTTGATGAAATAATAATCGACCCTGTAAGGTGCCCCAATGCAAGGCGGGAGTTCTGCGGCTATCGTTATCAGCCCGACGGCTACGGCGGCTACAGAAGCGGCTATCCCGACCGTGACAACCACACGATAGACGCTGTCCGATACGCACTTGAGGAGGCGCTGACACGGCGTACTGCAAAAGCAATAGACCGAAAAAAATTAGGAATTTAGGGAGGAGAATTTATGTTTACTTTATCATCAGGCATAAAGGCAACGCCGCAGCTTGCGGTAAAATTCATACTTAAGCACAGCCTTGAAACCGACAGGTTCGACAGGCTTTACGACTACTACATCGGCAATCACGACATTTTAAGCCGACCAAAGGACAAGCGGGCAGCAAACAACAGGCTGGTCTGCAACCACGCAAAGTACATAACGGACTGCACAACGGGCTACTTTATGGGTACGCCTGTTAAGTATTCCTCTATTAAGGGCAGGGACATTTCTCCCCTTACCGACGCTTTAATCCGCTGCGACAGCGCAACACAGGACGTTGACCTTTCGAGGCTTTCCTCGATTTTCGGGGTTGCGTATGAAATGCTGTATATGTCCGGGGGCAGGACGCCTGAAATACGCCTTGCAAGCCTTGACCCGAGGCAGGCGTTTGTTGTTTACGAGGATACGGTTGAGCAGCAGCCCCTTTTCGGGGTGTACTATATGCCCCTGTACAACGAAAACGGCTTCAAGAGCGGCTACCGCTGCTA
>JBJERK010000289.1:2381-6904 GCA_051882255.1 Ruminiclostridium sp. | reverse complement strand
GGGAAGCAAGCCGCGCCGCCGCTTCAGCGGCGGCGCGAGTCTGCGCGCACGCTAAAGCGTGCGCGCGCCTTACCCGCCGGATTTTCAGAAATCGGCGGGACAAGTTATCTTCTGTTATCCCGCAAATCGAAACTCGGCGGAACTGCGGGCGTTGTGGAAGCAAGCCGCGCCGCCGCTTCAGCGGCGGCGCGAGTCTGCGGCGGCAAAGCCGCCGCCCCCTCCCACCACAAAAAAACAAGAGCCGTACCAAATCCGGTACGGCTCTTTTTTGTCATTGTCATTATACGAAATACTTAAGCGAAAATAGCGAGTATATCTTATAAACCAATGATGTGGGGGCGAATTATTCACCCTTCTGCTTTGCGAAACACTCGCTGCAGTATACAGGTCTGTCATCACGGGGCTTGAAGGGGATTCTTGCCTCTCCGCCGCAGCCTGCACAAGTTGCAGTAAACATTTCCTTGTTTCTGGAAGCATTCTTCTTAGCGTCTCTGCAAGCCTTGCAGCGCTGGGGTTCGTTTGTGAAGCCCTTTTCTGCATAGAATTCCTGCTCTCCGGCTGTGAAAACGAATTCGCTTCCGCAGTCCTTGCATACAAGTGTCTTGTCTGTGTACATAGGATATACCTCGCATAAAAATATATAGTTTGACTGCCCGACGATTTGCACGTCAAAGCCTTTTAGCAGCAGTCATAGCGGGATTTCTCCCGTCAGAAAAGCCTTTTAAGCTTTAGTCTTGCTCTTGAAAGGGAATTGTCTACGGATTTTACCGTTGTGTTCAGCTTTTCTGCAATCTGCTTGTAGGAAAAGCCGTTCATGTAAAGCCTTATAACCGAAAATTCCCGCTGTGAAAGTATCTGTGAAAGCCTCTTGAAAAGCTCTTCGTTGTATTCCTTCAGTATAATAAAATCGTCAGTTGGGGCTGAGTCGTCCTGAATCTGGTCGAAGTCGTAATCCTCCGCCTTTTCGTAGCGCCTTGCCCTTAAAACCGCATTTTTCATTCGGTTTCCTATGCAGACATCGGCGAAAGCGGAGAAGCTGCCCTTTTCGCTGCTGTACGCCCTGACGGCAGAAAAAAGAGCGATAAAGCCTTCCTGTTCAAGGTCGTCCGCCTCAATATCCGCAGTTTTAAGCTTAGCAGCCTTAATCCTGATAATTCTTGCATAGCGGTAGGTAAGTAAAGCCATTTCCTTTGTTTGCAGGGGTGCAGGCTGATTTCTGATAATGCTCACAAGAGCCTCGTCGCTGACAGCCATGAAACCACCCTTTCCCGTCCGCTAAGCAGATTATATCATTAAATTATCACATTGTCAACATAATTTTGCTATATGCGGCAATATTTTTTTCTTCCCTCAGTAAAAATATTCCCGCCGTGGCAGTCAATTGCAACAGTAAGAGGAAAATCCTCAACGTAAAGCTTCTTTACGCTTTCACAGCCAAGGTCCTCAAAAGCAATAACCTCGCAGCTTTTTATGCACTTGCAGGCAAGCGCCCCGGCACCGCCTATTGCACAAAGATAAACCGCTTTATTGCGGCAGATAGCGTCGATAACCGCCTGACTGCGCTCCCCCTTGCCAATCATCGCCGCAAGACCCCGGTCAAGGAAATCGGGAGCGAATTTGTCCATTCTGCTTGAGGTCGTAGGTCCGCATGAGCCGATAACCATGCCTTCCTTTGCGCCTGTAGGACCTGCGTAGTAGATAACCGCCCCGTCAAGGTCGTAGGGAATAGGCTTCCCCTCTGCGATAAGCTCGGTAATGCGCTTGTGGGCTGCGTCACGGGAGGTGTAAATGTACCCCGACAGCAGCAGCTTATCCCCTGCGCAGAGGGTTGGGGATAAGCTTCTGAGTTCGTTTACGTTAGCTTTTATCATAATAACAAATCTGATAAGTCGGTGTCTGCCGAAAGGTCGGAATCATCGGATTTTTCATCGCTTCCGAAGCTCCAGAGGTCATCGCTGCTGTTGGAAGCGGGCTGTCTGAATGGCGGCTTTTCCTTTTTGGGTGCAGGTGCAGTAGTCTCCGCCGAGCCTGCTGCAAATAAGTCGGCAAATTCGCCGAAGTCGCTGCTCATATCGGGTTTATCATCGTTCTTGCTGTCCATATTGATGCTTGCGGGAGTAAGCTCGAAGTCGGCAGCCTTCTCAGCAGCCGCAGCCTCGGACATCATCTTAGAAAGCGTATCGTCATCAGCGCCCACGGGGTTGATTGCCATATCGAAAATATCCTCGCCAAGGTCGGCACCCTTTTCGGGAGCAGCAGTAAGGTCGTTTGGCGCAAGATCAAAATCGTCGCCGATTGGCTCGGGAGCGGAATCAAGGGTGAAATCGTCGATAACGCCTACGCCCTCGCTGTTGATAAGCGGGATAGCGGAGGACATATCATCGTCTGCTCCGGCTTTCGGAGCTGTAACAAAGAAGTCTTCGAAGCTCGAATCCATTTCGGGCTTATCCTCTTCTGCCTTAGGAGCAGGCTTTTCGGGCTCAGCCTTAACCTCGGGAGCCTTCTTTTCTTCCTTCGGCTTCTTCTCTTCCGCCTTCTTTTCTTCCGCCTTTGGTGCAGCAGCTTCAAGCACGGGAGCGGTTATAACGTCGGGTGTGTCAGCCATAAGGTCGTCGTCGCTGGGAACCTGTGCAGGCTCGGAATCTATCTGGATGGAGGAGATAATATCGGTATCATCGAACTCGTCTTCATCATCAGCAGCTTCTTCTCCGCCCTCGTAGGTGGTTTCAATCTTAAGCTTCTTCTTGATTTCCTCAAGTCTTGCCTCGCTGAACTTGCTTTCGTCAAGCTGTGGCAGCTTAAGCTCTGCTGTGATAGCAGCAGCCGCAGCTTCAATTTCGCTGCCGATAGCTGCGATTTCGGAAAGGTCAACTCCTGCGCCGCCCTTTCCTGCAAGAGCGGAGGCTTCCTCAATACTGCTCTTTCCGCCGCCGATTTCCTTCTTTGCGCTGTCAACGGCAGCTGTAATTCCCGACATATCCGCCTTTGCGTCGTCAAGGGATTTACCGAATTTGTCAATCTCGGTGGAGGCTGTATCAATCTGCTTTGCAGCGTCGGTTACTACTGTTGTGATTTCTCCGAACTTGCCTGTTACGCTGTCAATCTGCTTAGCAGCGTCGCTTACAGCGGTGGTTATTTCGCCGAATCTGCCTGTTACGCTGTCAATCTGCTTTGCGGCGTCGCTTACAACAGAGGTAATCTCGCCGAATCTGCCTGTAACGCTTTCAATCTGGCTTGTAACCTTTTCAATCTGGGAGTTTACATTATCGAACTGACCTGCAAAGGAATCGAAAACTCCTGCGAGAGCGGCAAATTTTTCTGCGATTTCCTTGGTCTGCGCCTGAGCGGCAGCCTTTTCCTCCTCAGCCTTTTTAACCCGCTCCTCAAGCTTCTTCTTAGCGCCGTTAAGCTTGTTGGTTCTGTCCTTAATCTGCTGCTCAACCTGAGCCTTGTACTTGTTTACAGCTTCGGTTGTTTCAAGGGAGAATTTCTTTGCGGCTTCAATAATTTCCTTTGCATAAGCGCCTGCCTCGTCGATAACCTCGTCGGCATTGGTAGTGGCAACAGCCTTTCCGCCTGCGGCAGACTTCTTGGCATTGCGGTATTTTTCCTTAAGCTTTTCAAACTCAGCACGGATTTTCTTTTCGGACATCTGCGCTGTAGCACATTCCTTATCCAGCTTTGCAACGTTTCTTCTTTCGTCAAGAACAAGCTTTCTAAGGTCCATTATCTTCTTGTCGCTTTCAGCCTTAAGGTCCTCGATAACCTTCTTGGTTTCCTCGGAGCTGTCCTGAATTACTGGAGCGCTTGCTGTTGCAGCAGCCTGTTCTGCGGCTCTTCTTGCGTTCTTCGCCTCGTTTGTTTCCTTCTGGGCTTGTTCAAGATTTGTCTGCAGGCTGCTGAGTCTTGTTTCAAAATCCAGCTGCTGCTCCTTCATCTGCTTTTTCAGCTTGTTTATGTATAGGTTGACTTCGTTCTTGTCAAAGCCAAGAGGGGACTGCTTAAAACCGAAGCCTTCGCTTGAGGTATCCTTGCCCTGCTTGGATTTATCCTGCTTTGAGTCTGCCATAAAATATCCTCCTATAGAACTTAATTATAAATATTATAACAAAAATGGTACTGATTTTCAATAGTCATTATTGATAAAAATGCACAATGAATTTTTATATTTTACTATTTCTGAAATTTTTGTGAAAAAAGACTTGTTTTTTCCGAATAAATGTGTATAATAGTATATGTATATTTCTATATTCGGAACAAGGAAGGAAGCGTAAGCTATGCATGATAAGACAATGACATTTTCCGTTAAGGACGAGCGTGACAACGAGATGAAGGAAATCCTTACAACGGTATATCAGGCGCTTAATGAGAAGGGCTATAACCCTATCAACCAGCTTGTGGGCTATATTCTCTCCGAGGACCCTACCTACATAACCACCTACAACAACGCAAGAAGCCTTATCCGCAGAATTGACAGGGACGAGCTTCTTCAGGCGCTTGTTAAGAACTATCTCGGCGCATAA
>JBJERK010000289.1:0-2281 GCA_051882255.1 Ruminiclostridium sp. | reverse complement strand
TTTGTAGCTTTTAACTGTCACGTTTTCAGCTCAGAATACGTTTTTATATATGAAGGGTCAGGAAAGGTAATACTGATTCCTGCGGCTTTGCCGTGTAATAAGCCTGTAAGCCTTGCCTTCAGGCTGATTTGGAAAGGGTATAAGGAGGTATTTCAATGAGAAAATTAATCGGAAAACTGGCAGCCGCTCTGGCGGGAGTTATTATAGTGTCGGGTACTCTTGCTGTTTCATCGGACGCTTTAAGGAAGAAGGAGCAGGAAGGCGGACATCGCTATAATTCTGCTGTAATGCGGATTACAAAAGGCGAAAACAACTCTGATGACTGGAATGCCATAACGGGCTATGGGGACAAGGACGTGGGAGTAATGAGCTCTGCCGAGGTTTCCTTAATCAACGGCGGCAGCAGCATAATTTCCTTTGATACAGATTTATCCTTTGTAAAGCCCGAGTATATAAAATCCTCTGATTTCAGCGTTATGGCTTATTTTTCCGTTCTTACGGATGCAGGAAAATGGTACAGCTGCAGCGTGGACGTGCTTGAGAAGCCTGTTATAACAGCTGGAGAGCTGCTGAAATACTCGGGTATTCCCGAGGATACGAAGGCAGCAGCAGTGGTTGTGTATGAGAATGACGGCTATAACAGCTCATGGTTTGACAGGAACGATGATTACGGCACTCTTTTCTTTTCCAAGGCTTTTATCAAGGGCGTAAGGGTTGTTGATACCTCCGCGAAGGGTTGGGTTTCCGCCGACAGGCTCCGCTGGAAGGACAGAGAAAGCGATGTGCGTAAGTTCTACGTCGATAAGCCGGGAAGCATAGCAAGGAAGTCCTGCACTATCTCAAAAACACGCTACAAATTCGGAGAAAACGGTATCTGCGGCGGAAAATATACGGGCTGGACAAAATCATCCCGTGGAAAAAGCTACTGGAGCAACGGCACAGTGTGCAAGAACAAGTGGCTCACCGCCAAGGACGGCAGCAGATACTATGCGAATGGCAGCGGCTATGTTGTAACCGGAACACATGTTATCAAGGGCAGGGTTTACAGGTTCAACAAGGACGGAAAGTGCCTCGGAACGGTTTGATTTTTGTTTTATTGCAGTATTCATAATACCCCGGATTTTTGCTTCCTGCAGCAAAATAAACAAAAAAGACAGTCGAATATTGTTGCTTTTAACTGTCACTCCGCCTGCTCAAAAAACGTTATATAAGTGTTGAGCTTAAGGCAACACCGCACAATTAGCGGCTAACGCCTTTGCCGCACGCTTGCTTGCATCTTTTCCGTCACCTTGCACAGAAATTTCTTGACATACGTTAGTATGCCTGCGAAATTTCTGTACAATCTGACGAAAAACCTGACTGCGCAATCGCACGACAATAATTATGCGGTATTGCCTTAACAATTGACTTTCGGAATGACTTGAAATGACAACAGGAGGACTTGTAAATGAAAAGAATAAACTTAAGATTAGCCGCAGCCTTAGCAGGCGTTATGCTTGCGGCAGGAGCTTTAACACCCGCAATAAGCGCAGACTGGCAGGAAAAGGGCGGCAATACCTATTATCTGCAGGAAAACGGCGAATACTCAAAGGGCTGGACAACCATAGACGGAAAGGAATATTATTTTAAGAGCAGCGGCGTAATGCTTACAAAATCCGCTGTTATTGACGGCGTACGCTATCGGTTTTCTTCCGACGGCGTGTGTCAGGGCAAATATACAGGCTGGACAAAATCAGCAAAGGGCAGGCGTTACTGGAAAAATGGAGTAATGTGTGTGAACAAGTGGCTTAAAACCAAAAGCGGCAAGCAATACTATGCAGGAAGCGACGGATATATGCGTACTGGCTGGACTCATGTGACGCAGGGCGAGGGAGCCTACAGCTATTTTGACGAAAACGGTGTGTGGGACGGTAAAGCGTATTATACAGGCTATCAGCCCAAAGACCTTTATTCCTTTATGCAGGATTTCAACTTTTTAGCTTCTGAAACCTATTCCTATTCAACCACAAATTACAGCACCGGAATGAAGAAATTCAAGGATAGCGAAGCCTTTCGGGAGCTTTTGCGGGATATAGTAACCCCCGACCTTAACACGCCGCTTCTGTTCGATCGTCAGCTGTCCGACGATGAGGTAGAACTGAATGAAAATATTTACCATGGCGGAAAAGCTATTAAAATAAAATTCCTTGATAACCCCGGATTTGAATTTACCAAGGACAAGGAAGGAAACTCTTATCTTTACAATCCGTCATACGGCTTCGGCTTAAAGCTTAAGGATAAT
>JBJERK010000288.1:0-2304 GCA_051882255.1 Ruminiclostridium sp. | reverse complement strand
TAATATCCTCGCCGATAAAGCCGTCGCCACGGGTTGAGCCTCGTACAAACACGCCCTCACGGTATTCAAGTGAAACGGAAAGCCCGTCGATTTTCGGCTCAACGGTATAAGTCGGAGAAACCTCCTCCCGTACTCTGCGGTCAAAGGCATAAAGCTCCTCCTCGCTGAAAACGTCCTGTAAGGAGCCCATCTGGACGGTGTGGGTAACCTTTTCAAAGGTTGAAAGCGCCATACCACCTACTCTCTGTGTCGGAGAAAGAGGGGTTACAAGCTCGGGATATTCCTTTTCAAGCGCCTTTACCTCCCTCATAAGTGCGTCGTACTCGTCGTCCTCAACTGTGGGGGCGTCCAGTACATAGTAATTATAGTTATGCTTTTCGATAATATCGTAAAGCTCAGTCAGTCTTTTTTCTGCTGCTTCTTTGTTCATAGTACCTCACAAACTGAACATTACAGGTCGAAATCCGCAAGCTCGCTGTAATACTCCTCGTCTAAAATTATATTTGAATAGGATTCGGGAACTCTGCCCACCAGCACCGTCTGGGCAATTATAAAATCCGAAACAACCTCGATTTCATCATTGAACCCCGGCAGCATAGGAGAAAGCTCCACCGAAACCTCAAGGGTAATGCTGTGGATAGTCTGATTAATTCCTGCGCTTTTGAAATTGCTTATAAGACGGGTCTGCGCCTTTCCTCGGGGTTCAAGGCGGAACTGGAGCTCCGAGCCCATTCCGTACAGGTAGCTTATACCCGTAAGAGTTCCCAGAGAAATACTTACCCTTTCGTTTTCGATTTCGGAAATGCTGCTGTTTACAGTTTCGTTTATCAGAGATTTAAGGCTGTTGATTTTACTCTGATTTGTTTTCAGGGCTGCTATATCTCCGTTTTCGTTAAAGGTGAAGCTTATCAGATCACCGCAATTCTCCAGCTCTCCGCTTAAATTCCCGAAAACAGCGTTACAGATAAGCTTCTCCGCCGTAATCTGGCATTTATAGCTGAGCAGCTTTTCCAGCGACGGCCTTACCGCCGCTTCAAAACAAATCAACAGGACAAAGCATACTGCACCAAGAAAAATCATGACTCTTCCCGCACAGCGAAGCGCCTTATTCCGCCTTTTGTTGCGCCGCATAACACCACCCCAATGCACACCTTATACGTTAATATATGTTTATGCCGTTTGGAGTGATAATAGACAGGCTTAACCCTTAAGAAATACCTTGAAGGCTCTGTATGCCATATAAACGTCGTTTTTGGCAGTAATCTCAAAGGGCGCGTGCATCGCAAGAACGGGCACGCCCACGTCAATTGTGTCAACGTCAAGGTTTGCGATATACATTGCAACCGTTCCGCCGCCGCCGAAATCTACCTTGCCCAGCTCGCCTGTCTGCCAGATAACGCCGTTCTTATCGAAAAGCCGTCTGATTTCTCCCACAAACTCTGCAGAAGCGTCGCTTGTGCCGGATTTTCCTCTTGCGCCTGTGTATTTTGTTGCAACTACGCCTCTGTTAAGAAAAGCAGAGTTCAACTTCTCAAAGGCGTCGGGGAATGTGGGGTCAAAGGCAGCGTTTACATCTGCGGAAAGGCACTTTGAAGCGGAAAGGACGGTATGTCCCTTAACGCCATAGCTTTCTGCAAGGTCGTAAATGAAGTACTTGAGATATGCGGAACGCAGTCCCGTATTTCCGTCGCTTCCTGTTTCCTCCTTGTCGGTAAGAATTACAACCGCAGTTCTTTCGGGAGTGTTCTTAAGGGAGAGGATTGCAGAAAGGGCAGGATAAGCGCAGACTCTGTCGTCCTGTCCATAAGCGCCTATCATGCTTCTGTCGAAGCCTACGTCCTTTGCTTTGAATGCAGGAACACATTCAAGCTCCGCAGAAACGAAATCCGACTCGGTAATGCCGTATTTCTCGTTTAAAATGCACATTATATTAAGCTTTACAGCCTCGCTTGCCTTGTCCTCCTTAAAGGGTCTTGAGCCGATAAGGATATTAAGCTCCTCGCCCTTTATAAGCTGGTTTGCAGGACGCTTATACTGAGCGTCTGCAAGATGGGGCAGAATATCGGTTACTACAAGTACCGGGTCCTCGTCGTCCTCACCGATTTTTACGTCAACCCGCTCTCCGTCAGCCTTGTAGATAACGCCATGGAGCGCCATTGGGATTGCAGGCCACTGGTACTTCTTTATTCCGCCGTAGTAGTGGGTCTTGAAATAGCCCAGCCCGTCGCTTTCGTAAAGAGGATTCTGCTTTAAGTCAAGGCGGGGTGAGTCGATATGGGCAGCGGCAATATTTACGCCCTGCTC
>JBJERK010000287.1:0-2325 GCA_051882255.1 Ruminiclostridium sp. | reverse complement strand
GAAGAGGTCGGGGCTGAGTATGTGGTTTTTCACGTTTCGGAATCAACCCTTGACGAATGCTTTACATATAAATTCAGGCATAACGACGAGGAAATTTGCGACGCAGCGGCTGAAATTATAAATTCACTTCTTGCAGGAAAGAATTACAGCTTTTATTTTCTATGTGAAAACCTTTGGTGGAGTGGATTTACGATGACACGTCCGGAAATTACAAGACGGCTTATGGAAGCGGTTAAGTATCCCGGAATCGGCATTATGCTTGACACAGGGCATCTTCTGCATACCAATACAAGGCTTCGTACTCAGGAAGAGGGAGTTTCATATATCAATGAAATACTTGACAGAAACGGCGAGCTTTGCTCGTATATCAAGGGAGTTCATTTACAGCAGTATCTCAGCGGCGAATATGTGGAAAATGCTATAAATAATCCGCCCGATTTAAATATAAGCTATGAGGAAAAACTCAGGCTCTCATTTTCCCATATTTTCAATATCGACAGGCATAAGCCGTTTACAGCGGAGGGTGTTGCCCACCTTATTAAAAGAATAAGCCCTATGTTTCTCACATACGAACTGATAACAGGCGATAATGAAGAACATGAAAGAGCGTTAAACGAACAGCTAAGGGCATTAAACAGAAATGGAGGAATAAAATGATGAAGATTTACGAACTACCGTGCGGCGATGAGGTTCATCGTTACAAAAAATGCATAGTCGTTCCCTTTAAGGGGAAAAGAACTGTGCTTAGCACCTGCCCGCTAAACGGCGGCTATCGCACCGGGCTTACTGCTGTGTTCAACAATGACGGAAACCCCGGGGCAGGTATGGCTTGCACCCTAAGGGCGCCTACATACGGGGAGCACATGGCGATTATTGCCGATGAAATCGGACTTGACAGAAATACTGCTTCGGGTATGTCGACTGCTGCAAGTATGGAAAATGTATCAATTAAAACCGAAGCCTTTGCTGAAACCTCCGTTACAGCTATTGTAACAGGCGGAATTGAAGTAAACGGCGGTCGGGTTGGCGACCCAGCTTCCTGGCACGAGCAGAAAGGAAAGGCGGTTCCTGTAAAGCAGGGAACAATCAATATAATGCTGTTTATAAATGTCAATCTGTCGGAGGGAGCGATGACGAGAGCCGTTGTCACCTGCACAGAGGCAAAAACGGCAGCTATACAGGAATTGCTTGCGCCAAGCCGATACTCTATGGGTCTTGCTACCGGTTCGGGTACGGACGGAACGATAGTTGTCTGCAACGCAGAAAGCGATATTACACTTACCAATGCGGGAAAGCACAGCAAATTAGGGGAGCTTATCGGAAAGGCGGTAAAAAGCGCCGTTAAGGAAGCCCTTAAGCTTCAGTCTGGTCTTTCGCCGGAAAGTCAGCACAATATGCTGAAGCGTATCGACAGATTCAGAATAACGGAGGATTCACTTTGGAAGCTATACAGCAGCCGTAATCCGGAGATTTCAAGAGCGGAGTTTGAAAATTCGCTTTGGAAGCTTTCACAGGACAGCGATATGGTAGTGTATTCCTCGCTTTATGCACATATTCTGGATCAGCTTATGTGGGAGATGATTTCTTCAAAAGAAGCTGTATCGGCAGCGGAAAAGCTGATTGGTCTTATAATGCACAGACACAGCACTGAACTCCGGTCTGACCCGTGCGGCGGCGATGTGCTTTTAAGCCTTATCGACGGATTTAAAGAGGCAATATGCGATAAATTATCAGTCTGATATGCCTTTCGGCATTTGGAATAAATGCAGCGTCATAAGGCGCTGCGAAAAAACAGGATTTGCTGTGATATATTACAGCAGAAAAGAAAGGAACGAAAATCATGAAATCAAGAACAAGAACAATCAGCCTGATGCTGACGGCAGCAATGCTTTTAAGTACTCTGACAGCCTGCGGCAATACAGCCCAGACCACCACTGAGGCAACAACTACTGCTGCCGCAACAAAAGCGGAGAGCACAACAGCAGGCGACTCCGGAAATGAAACAGCCTCCGACACTACTACGGAAGCGCCGAAAGAAGAAACTGCACCCGCAGAAGAAACAGGCGAGGTTAAGACTTTTTACAACCCCGATTTCAAAATCGAACTTCTCGGCGACGGTATCAAGAAGGTAACGGACGGCGAAGACCGTGAACTCATTCTTGTACCTAAAACTCTCTCCGAGGTTCCCTCGGAATACTCCGAAAGCATTGTAATCAGAACACCTGTTGACAATGCGGTTTTCCTCTCCTCAACTCAGGTGTGCACCTTCAGAGCTGTTGACAGCGAGGAAGTAATTGATGCAATCGGCGCTGTATGCGGCGGAGC
>JBJERK010000286.1:0-2332 GCA_051882255.1 Ruminiclostridium sp. | reverse complement strand
GGCATTCCTGTCGGAGGAATATCCGCTTGCCCTTCGCATCTGGATCTCGTCCTCTATGTCGGAAATATCTGTTTCAAGCCCCGAAAGACCTATTGCCGCAAAGGGGTCTATTCCCGCCTCGTCTTCCGTTTCGGTATCTTGTGTTTCCGTTTTTGGTGCAGTCTGCTTTTCGGCGGGCTTATCCAGAAGCATTGATACCGCCCCGTTTTTCCGCTGTGAGAAGGCGCTTTTTCCCGCTTCCTCGGTGATGGTAAGGGGCTTTCCCTTTTCCTCCTCTTCGGCGGCAGGAGCTTTTTCTTCCATTGTAAAAGCAAGTGGCTTTTCTTCCGTTTCAGCGGCAGACTTATCTTCCTCCGGGAAATCAGGGGCTTCTTCCTTTTGCTTTTCGGGCTTTTCAGCCGCATAATCGGGTATTACATATTCAAAGGGCTTTGTTCCCGAAAGGCTTTCCTTTTCGGCAGTAATTTCCTGATTAGCCTTTTCTTCCCTTGCGGTTTCCATTTCGATTGCTGCCGCAAGCTCGCTTTTCGGCTCCTCCTTCGGCTTTCTCTTGGGTCTTTCACGCCGTCCTGTGAAAAGTCCCGCCTGCTCCTGTCTTAAACGGCTTTCGTCCCGTGCCTCAAGCAGCTCTCTGCGCTGTTTTACTGCCGAAAGCAGCTTATAATAATCCGCTTCGGTAAGGGGAGATTCTTCAAGCAGCTGTATAAGCCGCTGCTTTGTAAGGTTGGGGTTATGCTCTATTTCACGGTAGGCGGCGTTGCTTATTCTGGTGTTGCCTAAAAGCTGTAAAAATTCTCCGCCCTTTATTTTTTCCGCAGAAATTACCGAGATAAAGGTTTCGGCGTCAAGCTTAGGCTCGCCGCTTTTTTCTTCTGCCGGCAGTTCTTCCGCCTTTTCTTTGCTCTCGTCAGATTCTTTCTCGGCTGAATTTTCGTCTGTCTCTTCTGCCTTTGCCTCCTTGGTTTCCGGCTTCGGGCTGTTTTCCCGCTCAGTTTCTTTTTCTTCCTGCTCCCCGTTTTCCGCCCCCGCCGCAAGCCTTGAAATCCGTTCCATTTCGTCAATCATTCCCTCGTCGTCGGAGCGGTTTATTTCTGCGGTCATATCGCTGAGGGCGGAGCGGGCGGCAGCCTTAAGGCTGTCGGGAGCGGTTATTGCCGCAGCTGCGGCTTTTACCGCCTCTTCTCCTGCGCCAAGGCGCTTAATAGCGGAAGCAAGCTTCTTCTCTGCGGTTTCCTCCTGAAGTCCCGTAATAACGGAAAGCTCCTTTACCGTGTAGCCGCATACTGCGCTTATGGAATAGACAAGTCTTTCTATATCCGGCAGCTTATCAACGGAGGCCTTTACTCCCGAGGCGGCGGCAAAGGCAATCCCCGCAGCCCGATACTCCTTAAGTCTTGCAACCGAAATTTTTGTAAGCTCTCTTATAAGCCATGCCTTAAGGTGGGGCAGGTCGTTTATTCTGGCAATTCCCGAAAAGCCGTCGGATTCCGCCTGTTTTACTGCGGCTTCGGCGTCCTTTTCGTCCTTTAAGGTAAGATAAGCAATAGCATAAAGGCTGTCCGCAGCTTCGGCGCATAGTACGTCGTAATCCCTGCGGCTGCCCTTTCTTGCTTTTTCAAGTCTTTCATTCAAGGTCAATCGGGTATTCCCCCTTCTTGTGCGTTTGTATGATGAACCTTATGGTTTTAATCTCAAAAACTGTATATTCGTTTAATTATAACATACATTTCCGAAAAATAAAAGACTTTTTCAATGATTTTCGTGTTTTTTTAAAAACTTTGGCGTAAAAGCAGTCCTGTTGGTATAATTTGCAATAATTTTTCCTCCCATAGCTATACCTTATTAATTATTCATACAATTTTTACAGCGGCATAATTGACAATAAACCATTATTATAGTATAATAAAACTCGAATGTCCCCGGTTTCGGCGAAAGGAGCGTTTCTATGAAAAAAGCCGCATATTGCCTTTATATCTTTTTCGGCGGCATTGGCTTTTTTCTGCTGTTTCTTCTGAATTTCCTGTATATTTTCGTGGCGCTGGGGCTTTTATCCCTTGGACTTATAGCCTTTCCCTCCTCTCTTTTAGGTTCGGCGGGAATAATAAATATCGTAACCGACCTTAGCGGCGGGGCGCTTATGCTTATAAGCGGGGGAACGCTTCTTATGGGTCTTGGAATGTGTTTAGGCGCAGCAGGACTTTGCCCCGGCTCCCTTGGGCTTTTCCGCCGCTTCTTGAAAAGAGCGGGGTTTAAAAGGCAGGCGCTGTATGAATAGAGTGCGAAAAACAGGCGTTATTCTCTGTGTACTCGGCTTGCTTCTTTTATCCGCAGT
>JBJERK010000285.1:0-2335 GCA_051882255.1 Ruminiclostridium sp. | reverse complement strand
AAAATCAGTTCGGAAGATATTTCTCCGTTGCGCCTGACCTTAAGCTCTCTAAGGAGCTGCAGAACGCAATGAAGAAAATAATTAAATCAAGCCCCTTGCTTAACACCGACGACGTTTTTAAGCCTATGAGAAATGAGACAAGGTGCATTCTTACCGATTCGGACTTTACTCCTCTGGCGTATTCGGAGGATAAGATGGACGGTAAAATGGCGAACATCTTCCTTGCTGACGAGGCGGGGGCTATGGACGATTACCCGGTAGAAGCTATGCGCTCATCGCAGATTACGCTCAGGAATAAGCTCGGTATCATTATTTCCACCCAGTACCCGAATGATAACAACGTACTGCTTACCGAAATCGACTATGCGAAAAAGGTGCTTGACGACCTTATTGACGATAAGCGGTATTTCTCGCTGCTCTATGAGCCTGACAGCGAGTTACTGCTTGGGGACCAATGGCAGACAAACGACCTGATTATATATCAATCAAATCCTGTTGCCTGCACCTATGATTATATTTTTCAGGACCTGATTAAAAAGCGGCAGATTGCTATTTTATACGAGAGCAAGCGTGAAAACTACCTTTGCAAGCACAATAACATAATGTACAAGTCATTCGGAACGGAGGGCTATGTTGAGATAACTAAGGTGCAGGAGTGCAGGATTGTTGAAGACCTGTCCTTCTGGAGAGGAAAGCGGGTGTGGCTCGGTCTTGACCTGTCGTTATCGAACGATAATACAGCCGTTGCTATGGTTACGCAGTACGGCGGGCTGTTATACGCTAAAGTGTGGGGATTTATCCCTACGAACAGAATCGACATAAAATCAGAAACCGAGAATGTTGATTATAAGCGTATGATAAAGGACGGGGTATGTTTCGATTGCGGCGACGAGGTTATAAGCTACAGCTTTATCGAGGAGTTTATTATGAAAATCCCCGAAAAATACGGCGTGGAGATAGTGCAGGTAGGCTATGATAAATGGAACGCTACCTCTACCGTTCAGAAGCTTGAAGGCAAGGCGATTGCCTGCGTTGAAATAGGTCAGCATTCAAAATTCCTGCATAAGCCTACAAAGTATCTGCAGGAACAGATATTGTCAAAGAATTTCCGCTATGATGAAAACAGACTGCTTGAAATCAATTTTCAGAACGCCCGCTGTACTACCGATACCAATCTTAACAAATATGTCAATAAAAAGAAGAGCGCCGGCAAGGTTGATATGGTTGTCGCTCTTATAAATGCAATATATCTGCTGCAGGACGGTATGGAAAACGGTGGCTGGTTCTGTCAGGTTATAAGATAATAACGTGAGGTAATGATAATGGGATTATTCAGAAAGAAAGAGAAAAGAAGCGTGGAAGCAGGCAGCATAGGCTTCACCGATTCGCTGCTTACCGCTATTATCGGAGGCGGCAGCACCGTAACAAAGGAGCAGGCGTTGCAAATCCCCACAATTGCTGCCTGCGTCAATCTTATTGCCGACAGGATTTCAGCGCTTCCTATTAAGCTGTACCGTGAGGAAGGCAGCGAGGTTGTAGAAATCAAGGACGATAAGCGGCTCAGACTGCTGAACCACGATACGGGAGATACCATAAATGCTGCGGAAATGAAGCGTATGTGGGTGCGTGATTATTTCCTTGGCAAAGGCTCATATACATACATTGAGCGCAATATTGTGAATGAACCGACCGGGCTTTTTGTGGTTGATGAAAGCCGTGTCGCTGTAATGACAAATAACGACCCCATTCACAAGAATTATTCGATTAATGTAAACGGCAAGGCTTATTTTCCGTTTCAGTTCCTTAAAATCCTCCGCAATTCCAAGGGTTACGGAACAGGAACAAGCATCATAAGTGAAAATCCCCTTTCCCTTGCTATTTACTACAATACTATGAAATTTGAAAATTCCAACATTCGCAAGGGCGGCAATAAGCGGGGATTTCTCAAAGCGGCTAATACGGTGGGGCGCTCCGAGATGGACGCTTTAAAGGAAGCCTGGCGGGATTTATACAGCAATTCCGACGATATAAAGGACAACATTGTAGTGCTGAACAACGGAATGGAGTTTCAGGAGGCAAGCAGCACAAGCGTTGAATTACAGCTGAACGAAAATAAGAAATTAAATTCCATTGAGCTTTGCAAGCTGTTCTGTATGCCTGCGGACGTGCTTTGCGGAAAGGCCGACAGCGGGACTATTTCCCAGTTCGTTCAGAACTGCCTTATGCCGCCCATAAACACAATAGAAGCGGCGCTCGACCACGATATGCTTACAGAGGCGGAGAAAGCGGGATGCTGGTATTTTGCTTTTGATACAACGGAGCTGACGAGGGGCGA
>JBJERK010000284.1:0-2341 GCA_051882255.1 Ruminiclostridium sp. | reverse complement strand
CAGAGATAATCAACTATGTTGACGTTCATAACAATGTGCTTGGCAAAACCATAGTCATGTACGACGATAGTACAAAGTCAAAGGCTGAAATGGCGGTAAGCTCCGCAGAAAACAGAACCCTCATTGATTTCAGCGAGGAAAAAGAGGGCAAGAGCGAGGGCAGATTCAGCATAATCAATGAGAAGAGCAGTGAGACTTCCGGTACTCTGTATTTCAAAATGCCCATAGAGGATAAAAACAGCGGAAACAGCGGAGAAAAGCTGCTCAGCGTTGCAGTTGATTACGAAAGAACAGGGGAAACCACCTTCCTTGGCAACAAAGTACCCCTTGGAAAGCTTACAATCCGCTTTGCTGACGATGATACTTTAATAGACAGTATCGGCAGCTCAGAGAACAGTCAGACTGAAAACCAGCAGGGCGAAACCTCCGCAAAGCTTATGGAGTCTATCGGATCCGGCGGCAGCAGCTTTGCAGAAATGCTTATTTCCGGTCAGCTCAAAAAGTCTAAGCTTGAAGTAAGCATAGAAAACGGGGAAAAGGGACCTGTTTCAAGGATTTCAATAACCATCGGAGATCTGGCTTCCTTTGCGGTAGAAACCTCCTACAGCGAAATTCACGAGCAGGCTGTTATGCCCTCTCTTGATAAGGCGCTTGACATTGAAAACGGCAGCAAAAAGGACTTAACCCTCTTACAGATTGACTTTATGAAGTGGGTAAAGAAGCTCAGCGAAAGAAACGATTTATTGAACGAATTATTACAGACGGAGGATATTGACGAGAGTATAGAGAAGGCGGAAAAATCCCTTAAATTCTACGACCATTATTCGGAATATACGGATTATCTCGCTTATTCGGCAGACCGTGACGCAGAAAAGCTTGACGAAATATTCAACAACGGTATAAGCGAAGGATATATCTATTTTGACGACGCACCGACAGACGTTGAGCTTTACTTTGACGGCGAGGGTGAGCTTACAGTTATGTATACGGGCAGCTGGTACGGAGATTTTGACGCTGTGTTTGCAGATTGCGGTATACGCAATGCCTATGTGTGTATAGGGGTTACGACCTATGAAACCCATACAATTATTGTATATACCGACAATTTAACTGATATTCCCGCTAAGCTTCCCGATAAGTTCAATTTTATGGACGGAGTTTTCGACTGGGACGAGGATAACGTAATCGGAGAATTTGTAGTCGGAACATATCCTGTTCTTACCAAGGGAGAATCTACTGCGGCGGAGGAGTTTGCTGCGCTGGATAAATCCGTTGAAAGGCTGGAAAAATATGCTGAGGCAATAGGAAAAGCGGCGGTAAATTCTGAAAAGACCGCAGGAGCTGCATTATTGAATGCAGAAAATAATAATTCCGAAGTATCTCTTGAAATTGCAGTTGACGGAAACGGAAGCTGGACAATTGTAACAGCAAGGGAAAACCGCTGGGAAGAAAGACCCGAGGACTTTTTCAATCAGCAGTTCCTCGACAGGCTTACAGGTCTTCTCGGCACCTCCGGTGACACCAAGACGATAAGGGACTGCGGCGCTGAAATCATATTTGCAGAGGGAAGGCTTGTGGGCGTCAACGTTTATGACGCAAAGGACGGACTCAGCTTCGAGGATTACGGGCTGCCGGCAGGTTCGGATTACCTTTTGGGCTACTACTTGATGTGGACGGGCAAGAACAGCGTCTGGGAGGACGCACAGCACGGCTACTATCTCAGCGGAAGCGGAGTACCCGTGGCGCTTGGAGCCTACTGTATTGAAACAGGAAAGCCCTTAGGAACCTATGACGAATATGCTGCGGCAGGTGGTGCAGGCTTTGATAGTATAGTTGAGGGAAGCTGGCTTATAAGTGCAGTTGGCAATATGGATACACAGGAGATTATTGATATAGGACCTGATGAGGGTTTCATTGTTACGCTCTCAATATCCGCTGACAGCGTTGTTCTCACCAACGGATATGAAAGCTACGAGGGCGTTCCCGTTCCGGCAGAAGAGGGCAGCATATTCACCTGTGAGTTCACGGACGAATACGGCACAGCAGAGACATTGATTTTCAGTTATGCTGCTGACGAGGATAAAATCTACTGCTATTCCAACCTTGAAGATGAAAGCGGTTACTTTATTTTCAGCAGAGCGCAGTATTCGGACAGTACCGGAGAATGACGGACAATTTACATTGAAAAAACGGGGCTTTTGCAGCCCCGTTTTTATTATGCAAAGATTTATCTGAGATATGAGAGCCTTTTAGCCAAGGGGGCTGCCAGCCCCATTATAATCATTTTTCCTCTTGAGGAGGTATGCGCCATAGCGCATACCGACGGGTTCAAAAATCGTAG
>JBJERK010000283.1:0-9261 GCA_051882255.1 Ruminiclostridium sp. | reverse complement strand
CTTAACATTTCTGCGGGAGGCGGGTACTTGTATTTCGGAAGCGTAAGATTCTTCAAGCATCTTATAATTGCAGTAATTGCATTATTAATAATAGTACCCTGCGTTATCTGCGGAGTCCTTTCTGTTCAGAAGAATGAGCAGGAGCAGGAAATCGCAGAGCTTCGGCAGGAGGTGGGCGCTCTTCGCCTTAACGGAAGCAAGGAAAGCTATACTCCCGAGGAGCTTATGGAGCTTTATAAAACCGCTCTTGCAGAAAAGGACGAGTTTTTGAAGCTGCTCTACGGCTACGACGGGGCAAGATACGCACAGGCGGCAGGACTTAATGAAGGGTCGGATTCGGCGGAAGCCTCCTCCGGCGGAGTTATAAACGCAGTTCCCGTAACCTCTGCCGAAAACGATGATGAAAAGGAGGTTCCCGACGAGGCTGTTCCTGCATATCAGAGAATGTTCCCGGAGCTTTACGCCGAAGGAACAACGGATATTGTGTATGACGCGGATATGGACTGCGTTTACCTTACCTTCGACGACGGCCCCTCAAAATATACCGAAAATATACTCTACTATCTTGATTTGTACGATATAAAGGCAACCTTCTTTGTTGTTCCCGACGGTACCGAGGAGTGCGCCGCAAGACTTCGCAAAATCGTTGACGCAGGTCACACAATCGGCGTTCATACCGCCTGCCACGTCTACAACGATATTTATGCAAGCGTTGAGGACTATTTAAGCGACTTCGAGCTTGCCTATAACCGCATTTACGACGCTACGGGAATCAAGTGCAGGCTGTTCCGCTTCCCCGGCGGCAGCATAAACGACTTCAACAGGGATATAAGCGACGAGCTTGTTGCTGAAATGACAAGGCGGGGCTTTATCTACTTCGACTGGAACGTTGACAGCAGAGACGCTTTAGGAGCAACCTGGACGGAAATGTACAATACGGTTCTTAACGAAACAGCAGAAGCAAACCGTGCCGTAATTCTTATGCACGACTACAACGGCGGCTACGGAACGGTGCTTGTGCTTGAGGATATTATAAGAGCGCTGATAAGCGACCAGCGGGGCTATAAGCTTAAGCCCCTTACGGAAAACGTAAAGCCAATACAGTTCTGAAATTGCGTTACTGAAACTTAATGTCTTAAATCTATTTTTTCGGGCGGCGGAAAAGCTGTTTTATGCTTTTTGGGCAGACGGTGCTTTATCGCCGGTCTGATGAAAGGAATGGTAAATATGGGTATCAAAGAGAACTTTTCACAAGCGGTAAGAGAGCTTGCAGGAGGCGGAAAGGACGAGGGCAGACGGGACAAGTCCATTGACGGAATGAGAAACGCCGTAGCCGCAGAGGATACCTCGGAATTTGCGCCCGTTGGAAATATGGCAGCAGAGAAGCAGGAAACCGAGGATTCCTTTGACGAGATTGAAAAGAGAGCTGCTGCTGCTGCGGAGGAGTACAGCCGCAGACAAAGCGCCTTCAGCGAAACCTCCTTTGAGAGCGTTTCGGACAGCGCTCCCGAAAGCGGCGCTTCTCAGGCAGATGATTTTTCGGATTTCAGCTATGGCGGCGGATATTCAGCAGCCTCTGCCCAGAGCAGACAGGAGAGCCGCACAGGTTATCAGCAGCCCAGCTCCTTTACTACTGCCCGCTACCAGTCTCCCGCAGACGATAACGAAACAACGATTATCTCAAAGAACACGGTTGTTGACGGAAATATACGTTCTTTCGCAAATATGAGCATAGACGGAAATATCAAGGGCAACGTTGAAACCACAAAGGATATTGACCTTAACGGAAAAATAGTGGGCAACGTAGCCTGCAACAACGCAAAGATGAGAACCTCACAGATTCAGGGCAATATGCAGATGAAGGGCAACGCCTATATGGAGCGGGACACCCTTCTTATCGGCGACCTTACCTCTACATACGCAAATGTAAACGGCAAAATCAAGGGCAACCTCGACATAACCGGCAAGGCGGAGCTTAAAAGCGACGCTGTTGTATTCGGCGATATAAGCGCCTCCACAATTACAGTAAACGACGGTGCGATTATACAGGGCTATGTAAGCACAACCTTCCTGAATAAGGAAGAAAGCAAGAATATCTTCCCCGAGGCAATTACCATAGGCGAATAAGAATAAGGTTTTTTGTATGCATCGCTGCGGCGTTACATAACCATAGCTGCTTTCTTAGCGCCCCGAGCCTTAAACGCATAAAAATCCTTGTCAAACCTCATTATAGATATATATGAGGCGGCAGGGAAAGCGTTTTTCCGGCGGCTAAACGCCTGCGTTCAAAGGACCCCTGCAAGGTTTATAAGGACGCCTCTGACGGCGTTGACGCTTACCGTCCTTTCGGGCAAATGGGAGTGAAAAAGAGAAGCCGGCGTCACCCCGACTGTTCAGAGTCGGGGTGCGTTTGTGTAAACGGCAAGGCGCCTATGTGCTGCGGCAGACAATCTGTTGTGCCGCAACAGGCGCTGCGCCTGTATCTTTTTCGCTTTTCCCGCAATCCTGCGGCGGAAATTCTGCCGTTTTGCTAATATTCAACATAGATTTGGTAAAAATTACCTGTAACTTTTTTGTAAAATCTGAAACTTTTTTACTGAAAATCCCTGCTACTTAAGTGTAGGGCAGCAAAGCGAGGTGACCTTTTTGGGAAATGACGCGCTTGACGCCTATTTTAACAGCGTTTATAAAGAAACCTTCTCTTCGGTTTCCAGATATGTCGTAAGCAAATGCGGCAGTATTCAGGAATCCGAGGATATTATCCAGAATATTTACGCAAGATTTTACCAGCGCATCGCCAAAAAGGGCTGCGCTGATATTGAAAATGCGGAAGCTTTCGTTATAAACATAGCTAAATTTGAATGTAAGAACTACTTTGCCTTTATAAAAAAGCACAGCTCCGCCACTTCCTTTTCGGACTATACCGAGGAGCAGATGGTGGCTGTGGAGGCGGAAATGTCCAGAGAGCAGAAAAATCTTGAGGACGTACTCTGCAACGAGCTTGTGGCAAAGCAGATTTTTGATGATATTGCAAAGGACGACCCGGTTATCGGAAAGATTTTTTATCTGCATTTCGTCTGCGATATGAAGCTTGACGAGGTTGCTAAAAGCCTTGGAATGAACCTTTCAACGGTTAAAAACAAGCTTTACCGTACAATCGAGCGGCAGAAGAAGAAATTCAATCTTTAATCGGCGGCTGTCCGTAAAGCAGACTGTAGGAGGCGGAAAAGGCGGCAACAGTCGCTTTAAGTATCTCTTTTTGCAGTACTGCACATACTAAAATAACAAATAAACAGGGAAGGAGGAACGGCCTTTGAACACAAGCGATTTTTACAAGGAACTTATGCAGAAATACGCTCTCAACGAAGAGCAGATACGCCTTAACGCCATTAAGCAGGCGAAGCGGCCTGCATGGCAGACCTACTGGAAGCCCGCTGCAGGAGTAGCTGCGGCTGTTGCGGTTACCGTGGGCGCAGTTGCCTTTACGGCAGGCAATTCCTCCGACGTTGATATAACCGTTTCTCCCAACACTGTTCTTTCAGCTTCCCAGCGCCTTCGTGAGGCGGAGCAGAACTACTACAGCGCAGCTGCTCTTGAGGAAGAGCCTGTTGACATTTATATCACCTTCAACGAGCCTGTCTGTTACAGTGATATGATGGTTTCATTATCTGCTGTTGCGGATTCTGCTGATATTTCGATAGCAAGACTGTACCTCTCGGGCGAGGTTATAAGCAATACCGACGAGATACGGGAATATGCCCTTGAAAAGGGTGACAGCAAGGAGATAATCGGCGCTAAGCTGTGCGCTTTCGCAAGCCACTACCGTGATATTCAGGATTTATCCTGCATTTATCTTGCGGAGCTTGGTTCTGCGGATATAAACGACGAAACCTTTGTGCCTGTTTCTATCGACGACTGCGACCCGCTTATCAGCGACCTGCCTATAAAGAATACGGACGTACCTGTTTCTCCTGTTACAACCCCCTTCTCCTTTGAGCAGGAAACCACTGTTCCCACCTCTGACGAGCCGGTTGAAACAGACGTTACGGAAATTGACGACTCCGAGGAAAGCACGGTTGCTCCTCCCGAAACAACAGAGCCTGAGCTTGACGACCCGGATATAACCGAGGAGGAAGAGGCTGCTCCCGAGGAAACAACTGTAACCACCACCGAAACCGAGGTTCCTGTTACGGAAATAAGCAACGCCGGCGAAATCGGACTTATGACCGAGATTTATCAGCTCAACGTTGAAAATTCCCTTGAAACCTTCCTTTCCGGAGATTATGCTATTGTTCTTACCAAAAGCGAGGTTTATGTATATACTCTCGGCGGAGTAATCGCCGACAGACACCCCGCACAGGTATTTGAACTCAGCAACCCGAAGATAACCTATTCCGACAGCGGCACGGTTATTCTTACAGGCTGCGGAGCAGAGGGACTTCGCAATATGGTCGCCGTAATCAACACAAACGACGGAACTGCTTACGCCTACGACGCAAGCGTAAACTTAGGCGCCTCCGAAATCGGAACTATCCATTACAGTCCTGCTGCCAACAAATACTTTATCAAGGCTGTTTCCGGTTCAAACACCTACATTTACGAGGTATTGATGAGCGCGGAAACGGGGCTTGCATTCAGACCGCTTATCGAGCTTGAAGCGGCGGTATCCCTTGCGGGATATTATAACGACACACTGTACCTTGTGATTTCCGACGACAACGTAAAGTCCTCGCTGTATGCGTTCAGCTGCAGCAGCGGAGAAACAAGAGAGCTTTCGGCGTTCAACGCTATCTGCAAGGTTAAGCGCAGCCCCGGTTTTGAGAGCTTTGCGGTATCCGACGGAGAAAGCTCCTGCGTTATGGACGTGTTTACCGGAAGACTTGTTCCCGTAGAGGCGGAAGGTCATATCATGGTCGGCGTTAAGGACAACGTTACCTATATAAGAAGCTCTGACGGAATCAAGGCGATAAATGCCGACGGAACCTTAAGCGACGCAGCTGCGGAAACGGTGGCTTTTGAAAAGTCGATAACAAGCGACTTTGCAGTAAACGAGATCACCTCCGAAAAGGTTGTTGTAGTCAGCAAGGGCGGCATGTCCTGGTGATAATTGAATAAATTGCGATACCCTCTCCCGAAAAGGAGAGGGTATTTTTTACTTTCGATAAACCCTGAAAACAGGGTTTATCTTAATGAATAAAGAAAAAAGAATAACGAATAATGAATAATAGTGGTATCGGCTTCGCCGATTTTTTATAAAAATGCGATTGTTACGCACTATTTTAAATCCGTGCCCGAAGGGCACACCACATTTATTCACTGTTCATTATTCGTTATTCAATATTCATTTATTGCCGAACAGCCCTCTCTTTTACGAAAGGGCTGTTTATCATCGCATCATAGCCGCCAGTCAATCGGCTCTATTCCGTGCTTTTCAAGAAAAGCGTTGCACTTTGAAAAATGCCTGCACCCGAAAAAGCCGTTATAAGCGGAAAGCGGGCTCGGGTGAGCGGCAGTAAGTATAAGGTGCTTCGGATTGGTTATAAGGGGGATTTTTGCCTTTGCATTTCCTCCCCAGAGCATAAATACCAGCGGCTCCTCCCGCTCGTTCAGCAGCTCGATAACCCTGTCCGTAAATATCTCCCAGCCCTTTCCACGGTGACTGTTAGCCTGTCCCCGCCGCACGGTAAGAGAGGTGTTCAGCAGTAAAACTCCCTGCGCCGCCCATTTCGTCAGCTCCCCGCTTATCGGTATGGGAAGTCCTAAGTCGCTGTTAAGCTCCTTGTAGATATTTTTCAGAGAGGGCGGAGGCTCAACCCCCTGCTTTACCGAAAAAGCAAGTCCGTGAGCCTGATTAGGCTCGTGGTAGGGGTCCTGCCCTAAAATAAGCGCCTTTACGTTCTTGTATGGGGTAAACCGCATAGCGTTGAAAATATCGTACATATCGGGGTAAATTGTAAAGCTGTTGTATTCCGCCTTTAAAAAGCTGCGAAGCTGCTGATAATAGGGCTTTTTAAACTCGTCACAGAGAAGCGTATCCCAGTCGTTTCCGAAGCTTACCATTAGCTGCCCTCCTCAAATTTTACGTTTACGCTGAAATAATAGTAGGTTTCCGGCGCTAAAAGCAGCAAGTCATCGGGGCTTAACAGGTACATCGCCCCCGCCGTTGCAAAATACTCCGCCGGTCGCTGGTCGCTGTAGCCGCCTGCAACATAAAGCTTTGTCTGCTCGCAGTTGTAGGCTTCCATAAAATCCTTGTCCGAGGAATTTCCGTACCGGTTGTCGTAGGCATGGAACAGCTCGTGCAGCATTACGTCTGCACTGTAGCTTTCGGTTGAAATATATATCTTTTCCCCCTGAGTAAGTCCAAGCGCTTGTGTATGTCCCGTTTCGTTCTTCGGTATCGGCAGCTCGCCGCCTATGAAATAAAGG
This sequence comes from Ruminiclostridium sp., assembly GCA_051882255.1. Taxonomy (GTDB): domain Bacteria; phylum Bacillota; class Clostridia; order Oscillospirales; family Ruminococcaceae; genus Ruminiclostridium_E. The sequence continues at coordinate 2,832 of JBJERK010000283.1, read as the reverse complement.
CTTTTGCAGCAGTCGGTAAGCTCCGAGGGCGCCGCCTCCAGCACATAGATATGCCCGAGAACATTTTCGTCGTTGATCTCTCCGCTTTTGTAAACGTCAATCCCTCTGTATGTGCCGCAGAACTCCCTGTTCAGCAGGAAGCGAAGCTCGTAGTCCGAGGCGAACTGCCCCAGAAGAACTCCGACGCCCGCCGCAGCACAGACTGCCGCAGCATACACTCCGAAGCGGAAAGCCTTGCTTTTTTCAAAAAGCTTCATGCCAGAAGAGAGAAGTAAAGACCTGCGAACATTCCTGTTGAAATTGAAAGCAGTCCGATTATCACGAGGCAGAACACCAGCGCTCCCGTGCCGAAAAAGGTTTTAGGCTTTTCGGGCAGGGGTTCGGTATATCTTATTTCCGGCATTACCGGCGGAGGATTTGCTCCTGCAAGGGTCTGAGCCTGTTGTTCGGGCTGCGCCTTTTCTTCGGGCAGTACCTGCTGCTCGGGCTGAATCTGCTGCTCGGGCTGAGGCTGCTGAATTTCTACAGGCTGAACGGGCTTTTCAATTACCTCTGTTACGGCAGCGGCAATAACCGCCTTGTCCGGTCCGCTGAGTCTTGCTCCGCAGCCTGTACAGAATAATGCATTTTCCTCCGCGTTTTTTCCGCAATTCTTGCAAAACATAATAATTATCCTTTCTTACGGGGATTATTTTCCCTCTGCGTGTTTTCTGAAATACTCGAAAAGGTACTGCTGGGCAATACCCTTATATTCTCCCATACATTCGGGAAGTCCGTCGCTGTAATATTCGGCGGTTATTCTCTTTATCCATACGTCGGTAGGGAAGGCCTCTGTCTTATGGTAGGCAAAGAGCAGAACGCAGTCCGCAACCTTATCCCCCACTCCCACAATTGTCTTAAGGAGAGCCTTTCCGCTTTCGTAGTCCATTTCGTAAATGCTGTCAAGGTCAACCTCTCCACGGCTTACCTTTCCTGCTGCGTCAAGTATGTAGCGGCAGCGGAAGCCTGCCCTTAAAGGGGCTAAATCGCTTTCGGAGAGAGCCGCAAGGGTTTTTGCGTCGGGGAAGGAGTAGAAATCCCCGGTTTTTTCCCCGAAGCTTTCGCAGAGACGGTCGATTATCCCGATAATTCTGGGGATATTGTTGTTCTGGGAGATAATAAAGCTTATAAGGGTTTCGAAGGGCTCCTGCCGCAGAATCCTTACCCCTCGGTTTTCCTCTGCCGCCGCTTTCAGGGTCTTATCAGCGGAAAACTGCTTAATAATAGCGTTATAGTCGGTTTCGCAGTCGAAGTACCTGAGCCAGCCCTGGACGTCCCCCTCATCAATATCCAGCAGAGTTATGCCCTCTGTTTCTTGCCTTGCGTGCAGCACCTTTCCTCCCGCAATTCCCCGGTAGCTCCCGTCCTCCTGCCTTTTCCAGCGGAAGCACTGCCCGCTTTCGAGGGTCTGCTTAAGGTTGAGGCAGTCTGTCTTTATGTAATAATTCAAAAAATCACCCTTTTTAAAAAAGAATTAAATTCACAAAAAACACAAAAAACACAAAAAACACAAAAAACACTTGACTATTTATTATAATTATAATACAATTTAAGTGTAATTTCAATATGGCATAATGAAAAAATAATGAAAAGAAAGCGAAAAGATAAATTCAGATTATAAAAGCCGCTTAAGGGCGGCGATAATTTAAGAAAGGCACAGTACTATGAGAGAAAGCATACTTACTATTCCTGTAAACGAAGTCTTTGAGCCTAAGGAGGGCTGTCCTATCTGCCGTATGAGGGATACGGTGGAGCAGCACATCTGCGAATACATAATGGGCGCGGCGATGATGGAGCCGGACGTTCGGCAGGAAACCAACGAGCTTGGCTTCTGCCACACCCATTTTGAGATGCTTATGCAGCAGAACAACCGCCTGTCCCTGGCGCTTATGCTGAACAGCTATCTTGAAAATGCACGGAACAATATTTTTGAAAAGAAAAGCCTTTTCTTCTCGAAGAACGCAAAGGCGAAGAAGTCGGCGGAGATAGAGAGTACCTGTTTTGTGTGCAGTAAGGTAAACTGGGGAATTGACCACATGCTGGAAACGGTTTTCACAATGTACATAAAGGACCCGAAGTTCAGAAATCTTTTCAAGGCGCAGGAATATATCTGCGTTCCCCATTACAATATGCTGAATATGAAGGCAGCACAGAAGCTTCAGAAGGGTGACCTTGCGGATTTCACACAGGCGCTTGATACTCTGCTTGAAGACTATATAAAGCAGCTCAACAGCGACGTAAACGACTTCTGCAACAGCTTTGACTACCGTAACGCAGGCAAGCTCCACGGCCCCGATATGGAGCACGTAAGAAGCTCCATAGAACGCTCCGTCTCCTTCCTCACCGGCAGAAAGCCCCGCGTTAAATAATCAGCCCGCCCTGTTTATCAGGGCGGTTTTTGTGTGAGAGAAGAGATTTTGAGAGAGAAAAGAGATTTTGAGCCAAGGGGGCTGCCCGCCCCCTTGAACCCCCGGCAAGCGCGACGGCGCTTGACCCGTTTGAAGCTTGATTACTGAATTTGCTTTGCGGGGAGCTTTTGGCGCACATTCACAGTACTTGTGGGCTGATTGCTTTTAACAGTCTGCTTAATGGGCAAGGTTTTGGTTTTAGCTGTTCTCCGGAACTGTTCGCAACGCCCTCCCCTTAACTGCAAAGCATCTGAAAGTTTTCCGCGCAGCTTGCTGCGGTCCCTTCTTTCAAAAGGGCGTCCTCTCTTATTTCTCTTATTCTCTCAAAAACTCTCATAAAATCTCCCAAATTTTCCAAAAAATAAAAAAATTTCAAAAAATTTCT
>JBJERK010000282.1:0-9273 GCA_051882255.1 Ruminiclostridium sp. | reverse complement strand
GTCAAACAGAAGCCGCTGGAGGCAGAAATGGATAACGTTTCCAACAAGAGCAGGTGTAATATCACGGCTGTCCTCGTCGCTGAGTCCCAGTCCGTAGCGGCAGAAATACCTGAACTTGCAGCCGTTCAGCGCTTCAAAGGCAGAGGGAGAGTAGGTGTTCATGGTAAGCAGGGAAGCTGCCTGTTCCTTTGTAATTCTGTGCCGCTCCGGGTTTTCGTTTTTCTCTGCGGCGGCTTTCAGCATATCCCCGAAATCCTTTGGCAGTACCTTTTTAAGCGCCCTTTTTTCGGCAGTCCTTCCACCCTCGGAGTATATTGCTGCAAGGTATCGTTCAGCGGATTTTTCCGTGCGGCAGTAAAATCCTGCACCAAAATCGTCAGCCCTTATTATATCCGCATTATTGCTTTCGCAGATTTCACCCAGATACTGGGAGGGTTCAAGGGAGGAGAAGCTGTCGCTTTGCAGAGGATAGGTTATATAAAGCCTTTCTTCCGGCAGGTTTAAGCAGCGGTACAGCATAAAAAGCTCATGGGAATAGCGGCTGTTTCTGTTTTCGCAGACGGGTATTCCAAAGCGCACCAGCTGCTCGGTTTCGGCGGAGGTAAAAACCTCGGAAACTGCGGCGGGACGGGGCATAACGCCCTGACTGAAGCCGCAGAGGAATACATTTTTAACTGCGGCAAAGCGGCTTCTTTCCGTATCGCCTACGGTGACTGCGTCAAGCACCTGAGGCGGCTTTGCAATCGTTACGGAGGTAAAGACCGAGGTCATTATATTTATGTATTCCTTGACGGGCATATTATAGCCCGAAAGCGCCTTATAAGCCGACTCAAAAACCGTAAGGGTATCGTCCCAGAGGGAACTGTAGCTTTCCATTCTGCGGCTGTCAACAACCTTTTTGCCGTCCTCGCCTGTTTCGATAATGCACTTGCCGTAAATCGTCCTGCTTATGTCCATTTTATTGAACAGAAAATCGCAGACTGCACGGGTTATTCCCGCTCCGTCGGTGTTTTCGGTCTGCTTTTTCAGCAGGAGCAGCGGCTCGATTATGCTTTTTCTAAGGGCTTCGTATTCGCCGGTTTCGTCAAGCTTTTCGGGAAAAGCTCTTGTCCAGTCCTTCCTTCTCAGGTCGTATCTGCGGCAGAGCTTTTCAAGGCTGTCTGCCTGTATATTGCTTATGATTTTTCCGTTTTCGTGGCGGACAAAGCCGCTTTTTACATAGCGGAGAATATCTTCTGTTTCAAAGGAGAGAGCACGGAGGGCATACAAGGAAAACCGCACAATATCCTTTGAGATAATCGGCTCGGGAATGTCGGAAAAGGCGGGTATTTCGTACTTTTTCATGGCGCTGTCCAGAATACGGGCATACTTAGCCTCGGGGGTAAGCACCGCAATATCACGGCAGCGCACTCCCTCGTCCATAAGTTTTCGTATTTCTGCACAAATCCAGTCGCACTCCTGCCAGGGGTCGGCGGCTTCGATTACGGTAAGCTTAGGAGAGCGATGCTTTTCCTTGAGCAGGGTTACGTTATACTCTCCCTCCGCCATTTCCTTAAGCTTTCCGATAAGGTAGGCTGCGGATAAAAACCGCTTGTCACGGCTGTCGGGGCTGTCTGCCGTAAGAGCAAGGGTAACGCTTTCTGCACGGCTCAGCAGAGCCTTTATAAATACCATCTGACTGCCCGAAAAGGAGTCGAAGTTATCAAAAAAGCAGAGAGCGCCGCCGAAAATATCCGACTGCTCCACAAGCTCCGCCGCCCGCCTTACATCGTCAAGGCGGTCGTCAAAGCCAGCGGTAAGCAGAGTATCGTAGGCGGAATAAATCTCGCACAGGTCGTTTAGCTTCTTCATCAGAATTTCGGGAAAATCTCCTGCGGAAACTGCACTTCTGAAAGCTGAGGGAGAAAGCCCTGCGTTTCGTATCTCGCCTACTGCCCTTAAGGCAAAGGCGGTAAAGCCCTGCTTTTTAATCTGTCTTGCGTAGTATGTAAGAGCGCCCTCCGACGCCTTTTCGTTCAGCGCCCGCAGCATAAGCATATTTTTTACAATGTCGTCGGCGTATTCCTTTGTTTCTCCGTAAAGGTGCAGTATCTTCTGTGCCGACTTTGCGAATGAGGTTACGGAAACCTGCTCCGAAAGACGGTGGGGAACGGTTTTGTAGATAAGCTTTTCAGCCTCGAAGGAGAACTGGTCGGGGACGAAAAGATATACTTTTTTTCCCGCTTTCGCAGCCTCGGTTATTCTTTTATACAGCAGGCAGGATTTTCCTGTTCCTGCCTCGCCGCAGATTAATTCAAGCATAAATTGTCCTTTCCGCATTGGTGGATATGATTACTATAGGCAATACCGCATAATTATTGTCGTGCGATTGCGCAGTCAGATTTTTCGTCAGATTGTACAGAAATTTCGCAGGCATACTAACGTATGTCAAGAAATTTCTGTGCAAGATGACGGAAAATATGCAAGTAAGCGTGCGACAAAGGCGGCAGCCGTTAATTGTGCGGTGTTGCCTATAATTTTACCACAATCGGGGCTTGTTGTAAAGCATTAAGTGTGGCATCAAATCAACATTCAAAGCTTGTAATTGACTTGTAGGCGGATTAATGCTATAATAAACGCAGGTAAAAAATCTGCCGCTTACGGCGGCGTAATTCAGGAGGAAAAATGGGCGGAATAGATATTAAGAAGCTTACTGAGCATGTGTGGCTTATGGACGATGATGGCTCCTCGGGCTTTGTTGTAGTGGGAGAAAAGAAGGCGCTGGTTATCGACACTATGAACGGCGGAGGAAACGTAAGGGAGGCGGCGGAGTCGGTTACAAGCCTGCCCCTTATCCTTGTAAACACCCATGTTCACCCCGACCATATCGGCGGAAATCATTTCTTCAGGGAGGCATACATGCACCCTGCGGATATAGCTTTGGTGGACGTGTTCACCGCTCCCGAAAACAAGGCGAACGCTCCCGTTCTTCTCCCTGTAAGGGAAGGTGACGTGTTCGACCTTGGAGGGCTTCACGCTGAGGTTTACGAGCTGCCCGGACATACTCCGGGGCAGATATGTCTGCTTCTGAGAGAAGACAGGATTCTTTTCCCAGGGGACAGTATAAATCATCATCTCTGGCTGCAGCTTGAGGGCTGCCTTCCTCTTCGGGAGTATCTCAGGAACCTTGAGCGGCTCGACTTTCTCAAGGAAAGGGCGGACTATATTCTTCACGGTCATTCCCGCTGCATTGAGGGCATTGAGCTTTTCGACAAGGTTGAAAAGGGAATAAGGGAGCTGGTGGAGCAGAAGGATATGGAGGTTACGGAAAAGGACGAGGATTACCACTGGTTTGACGGAGTGGACAAGATACACGTTTACGACTCCGAGGGCAACGCAATATGCTACCGTAAGGACAATATATTCTGAACAAAAAGGCTGTACGGCAGGAAGCTGTACAGCCTTAAAAATATGCTTTTTAGCGGCTCAATTGCCGCTTCTGTACTCCTCCATAACCTTTTTCAGCGTGTGGGGTCTGTCGGTGGTTATTCCGTCGGCGCCTATTTCAATAATCCGCCGCATTTCCGCTTCGTCGTTAATTGTCCAGTACTGCACCGCAATATTGTGCTTGTGAGCGTTGTCGACAAAGCTTTTTGTGGAAAGGCAGAAGCCTGCCGCCTCGGTGGGAAGCTGGAAAATGGCTATTTTATCGGGGAACAGGGCGTCAAGACCGGACAGCTGCATAAAGAAAAAGAGGGTAGTTGTGTTTGTTGCGGGAGAACACATAAAGCCCTCGGGGACTTCTCCTGCCGCCTGCATACGCTGATATTCGGCGTATATTTCCTCGTGGAAGCTTGCAAAGCAGACCCGGTCAAAGGCATTGTACTTTTCGGTAAGCCGAAGGGCTTCTTTAAGTGCAGTCCTGCCGGTTTCGCCGCTTTGCTTTATTTCAACATTAATCCGTGTTTCCGGGAAGGCGGTAAATACCTCTTCAAGGGTTGTTGCAAGGAAGATCTCCTCGTCACGGGGCGATATTCCCTCGGGATAGGAAACATCTGTGGGGTATTTTCTGCTGCCGTTTTCGTCCTTGTAGCGCACCCGTTCACCGTTAAGACAGAAGTTCTCGTCAACGGGATTTTCGTAGCTGAAATCAACCTGCTGCTCCAAAAGGTCGGTATAGTTCCAGTCGGAAATTTCCCCTGTAACATTGGTGTTCCGGTCAAGGGTTGTGTCGTGGGACAGGATAAGCACTCCGTCCTTTGTAATGCTTACGTCGGTTTCAATCATCATTCGGTTATCTACGCTGTATGCATTATAAAAGGCTTCAAGAGTATCGTTGGGAAACTCCATATTTCCGCCGCCGTGGGCTACAAGCACGGGAAATTCTCCGTCCTTTAACAATGGATTTTCGGGTATGTAGCTTTTCTGACGTGGGAGGAGGGCTATTACAGCGTAGGCGGCAAGGACTGCCGCTAAAGCAGCAGCGGTTATTTTAAGGGATTTTTTCATTATACAGCTCCTTTGCTGTTTTTATATCTATAATACACGTTTTGTCAGGATTTGTCAATAAATGGCACAGGGAAAAGGGGCTTTGTTTTCGTTTTGGTGCAGTTGGCGGGAGCGATTGACTTTTGATTTGGGAGAAGATATATACCCGACTTTGTTGTCTGAATAAAAATACTCATTTCTTAGCCGGCCTTTACCGATTTCACCGTTGACCATGTTCCGTAGATTTTCTTTCCGTTTACGACAGTATAGCTTCTTACTCTTACATAATAGGTCTTGCCACTTTTCAGTCCGGTGATTGAGCCGACTGCGGACTTGAAGGACTTAGAGGAGGCACTGCTCATGGTTTTGCTTGTGCTGTACTGAATCTGATAGCCCGTTGCCGGAGTCTGCTTGGTATAGGTTACCTTGAAGCCGCCTTCCAGTGCCGAAATGCTCTTAATCTTTTCCTGCGGCGGAATGATTCTGAATGTTTTGGTTAAGGTTCCTTTGTAATCGCCTTTACCGGTTATAGTTACGGTTGCAGTACCGACGTTTGTATTGTTCTTGTATGATACTGTATAGTCGGTGTTTTTGGTCAGCGTATTACCGTTTACAGTAACCTTTATTGCAGGCTTGACCGCCTTTCCTGTCCATGTCTTTGAAGTAAGCCCGCTTACCTTGGCTTTACTGATATCTGTTTTTTGGGCTGCGCTTCGCAGGGCGATAACCTCGTCCAGCGTCAGCGCCTTTTCATGATTGTAGACAGTTTTCCACATGGAAGTCTCTGTGTACTTCCCGGACAGAGTGCTGCCGCTTACCGCAAACTCTCCGCCCCATACGCAAAACCAGCTCCAAAGCGTTCCCGCTGCGGCAGCCTTGTCGATATCGAACAGGCAGCCGTTCTCGGACAGGGAAACTATCTTGGTGGATTTGGTGTAATCCGCAGCCTCAACAAACTTGGAGCTTTGGGGTGAGTAAATGCGGGTGCCGGGGTAAATATCCTCGCCGATTATGTCAACATACTCGTCACCCGGGTACCAGTCGGCATTCTGTCCGTTCCATACCCAGATAAGGTTGTTCAGTCCGTGCTCGCCGGTGAGCTTTTTATACATGGTTTTCCAGAGCTTCTTGTAGGCTTCGGCTCCGCCTGAGCCCCACCAGAACCAGCCCCCGCTTGCCTCGTGCAGCGGACGGAAGAGGACAGGTACTCCTGCATCACAAAGCTTTTTAAGCTGCACCGCAATTGCGTCAATATCCGACATAAGCAGGTCGTAGCCTTCCTTGTCGGTTTTATTCATGATTTTTGCAAAATCCATGTTGACGTTGTCGGTATAAAAGCCTCCCCACCATGCAGGGTTGCCGTTCTTGTCCGTTCCGTTCTTTATGTACTTCTCGGGAGCGCCCCAATGCCAGCATATCGTCACTATACCGCCGGCGTCGGAAAACTCGATTGCTTGTTCGACTGTTTTACATGAAGTACCTTTCTTAACTCTTGAGGGAGTATAGTCCATAAGATCAAGACCTATTATAGCAGGACTTTTGTCTGTGGCTGCGGTTATTGCCTTGTACTCGGTACTGTTCATGCCCTCGCACTGCTGACCGGTGATAACGTACTTGCCGTAGCAGTCTGCAAGAAAACTCATAAGTTCCTTTGCCTCTTTGGAAGCGTTAGGGTTTATAAGCTGGTCTGATACGGCGTAATAATCCTTGGAGGGAGCCGAGGGAGTAATCTTAAGGCAGTCAAGGTTAATCCAGCCCCATGAGCAAGAAACTCTGACCTTATGAGTTCCCTTTTCAGCGTAGACAGCACTTATGACAGCGTCGCCCAGCTTCTCTGCGCCTGTGGCAAACTCTCCTATAAGCTCACCGTCTAATGCTGCTTTGTTAATCTTGTCGCCGCCTGTTCCGCTGCTGACAAAGTTGAAATCATAAAGCCCCGTTTCGGGTATCTTAATGGTGAAGGTGCAGTTTCCCGAGCTCTTTATGGAAACACATTTTCCGCCTGAATAGTCCTTTCCGCTTTCAATAGTAAGACCGTTCAGTACGGAATCCTCCGCCTCGTAAACCAGCGTCTTTTCTGCTGCAAAACAGGTGAAATTCAGCCAGCTTAATGCCAGCGAAAAAGCGCATATTGCTGAAATTATCCTCTTTAACATATCATACTCCCTTTCATCATTATATGGTAATTTAAGGCAACACCGCACAATTACCGGCTAATGCCTTTGCCGCACGCCCACTTGCATATTTTCCGTCATATTGCATAGAAATTCCTTGACATACGCCAGTATGCCTGCGGAATTTCTATACAATCTGACGAAAAATCTGACGGCGTGGTCGCACGGCAATAATTATGCGGTATTGCCTTAATTATAGCATATCCAAAATGTTACTGTCAACAGCTCTTGCACAGAACACTTGACAGTAAGCCGAATCCGTTGTATCATAAAACCGGACATGAGGTTTCAGCACGGAATTTATAACCGAATTGGACAGGCTGATGAAAATGTACTACACTTTCTGATTGGAGATAACTATGATTAGAATTTTATTCGTCTGCCACGGCAACATCTGCCGCTCTCCCATGGCGGAATTTCTGCTTAAGGATATGGTTAAAAGGTTGGGCAGGGAGAAGGATTTTTTTATCCGCTCCGCAGCCACAAGCACCGAGGAAATAGGCAATCCCGTCCACCACGGGACAAGGCGCAAGCTTGCGGAATACGGAATTTCCTGCCAGGGGAAGACCGCCGTTCAGCTCACAAAAGCAGACTATGAAAAATACGATTACATAATAGCCATGGACGAGATGAATGTGAGAAATATTATGCGGATAATAAGGAGCGACCCGGATAATAAGGTAAGTCTTCTGCTGGACTTTGCGGGGGAGCACCGCAGCATTTCCGACCCCTGGTATTCCGGGGATTTCGATACGACCTACGAAGACGTTTTAAAGGGCTGTGAGGGCCTTTTGCGGGCAGTAGGCTGAAAGGGCGGCTGCTGTTAAAAACGGAACATAACGTCAAGGAACAGGAGGGCGAAAGCATAGAATGCTGCACAAAAAACATACCTTTTACCGTCCCCTTATAGCAAAGCCCTTTATAAAAACACGGGTGTTCCGCGAGGTGCCGCCAACGGCTGAGCTAAGCCCCTATATCCGCTGCTTCTGGGGCGGGGAGGAGGCGGTGGCGCAGGAGATTAAGGTCGGCGAGCCCGATCTTATTATTCCCGATACCTGCGCCGACCTTATTTTCCGCATAAACGAAACAACGGGTAAGGTAAGCTGCGGCTTTGCGGGAATAAGCGACTGCTGCGGCTATTCCCATTTTTCGGGGAATACTCCGGACAGGTTTTCCACCTTTGCAATCCGCTTTTACGGCTGGACAGTCTACAGGTTTTCACAGGAAAGCATGAGCGGAACGCTTAATAACTGCTTTAACGGAGAAGACCTGTTCGGGCGGCTTTTCGTGCAGCTTTGCAGGCGCCTTCCCCAGCTTAATTCCTTTGAGGAAAGAATAGGCTTTGCTGAGAAGCTGCTTGTTTCGGCGCTTACGGTTTCCCGACAGGACAGGCTTTTCGACAGGGCGGTGCTGACTGTTATGGACAGCCAAGGCGGACTGGATATTTCCGCTCTTGCAAAAGAGGTTTTTGTAAGCACAAGACAGCTTGAACGGATATTCCGTGAAAGGGCGGGGACTTCTCCGAAAAAGCTAAGCGGGCTTATCCGCTATCAGCTTTTATGGCAGGAGATTGTGCTTGACAAGAGCTTCAATATACAGGACGCTGTGCTGAAATACGGCTTTACCGACCAAGCCCACCTTATGCGGGAATTTCGCCGCTATCACGGCATGAATATCCGTGAGGCAAGGGCTTATGCGGCAGGAAATGTCGCAAATATACAAGACTTATAGAGCCTTCCGCTGTATAATGTTGTTATTACAATGAAAGGCGGTTCTTTTATGAGATTTTCAAACACACTTATTGCAGTACGGGACATGGAGCGCTCCCTTAAATTCTACAAGGAGCTGTTCGGGCTTGATGTGGCGGTGGATTTAGGCTGGAACAAAACCCTTACCTGCGGGCTTACGTTACAGTTCAATTTTCACAAGATTGCAGACTTTCCCGAGGAAACAATGAAATTCCGTTCAAACACAATGGAGCTTTACTTTGAAACAGAGGACTTTGACGGATTTATAAGCCTGCTGGAGCAGCACCCGGAGGTAGAACGGCTGCACGAGCCGAAAACCTTCCCCTGGAAGCAGAGGGGAATACACATTTTCGACCCGGACGGGCATCTGCTGGAGGTTTCGGAGAGTATGGAAACCGTTGCAAGGCGGGAGTTTGAAGCAGGACGTTCCGCCGAAGAAACTGCTGAGATAATACAGCACCCGCTGCCCCTTGTGAAAATGTGGTACGATAATTACCTGAAGGGCGACAGCAGGGATATAAGCGTATGCGGGGCAGACTGCAAGGCATGCAGCTGTCTCGGCTCGCTCTGTAAGGGCTGTAATGCCGCAGAGGGAAAGGTTTTCCATTCGCCGGAGGGCTGCCCCATACATAACTGTGCAAAAGGGGAAAAGAAGCTTAAAAGCTGCGGCGAGTGCAGTATGGCGCCCTGCCGGGTATGGCGCAGCACAAGAGACCCTATGCTGTCCGACGAGGCTTTCGAGAACAGCATAAATGAGCGGCTTTCCAATCTGGGGAAGAAGTGAATTGCGGGGCAGAAGAACTGCCCCAAAAATATTTTCAGAAAATTCAAAAAAAGGTATTGACTCTCCCCTTAGGGTATGATGTAGGATAAATTTGTAAGGG
>JBJERK010000281.1:0-2350 GCA_051882255.1 Ruminiclostridium sp. | reverse complement strand
AATCTCTCAAACCTCAACAAAATGAGCGATATAACTCTGGAAATCGCCCCACATATTGGGGATATGGAAGCCGTTGTTCATAAGGAAAGCGCCGCTGAAAAGCTTGCCGGACTGCTCGTGGCGGTAGGTTTTGGACTTGTCAAGTCCCTTAAGGCGGATTCTCTGCTCAAAAACGCTGGGTTCCTTTAATACCTGCACATATTCAAGGAGCGCCTCGCTCTTGTCCTTTGCAACAAACTCCCATGCGTCGAAAAGGTCGTTTGCGAAGGGGTCGCCTATGCGGTAGTAGTCGCCTGTGCGGACAAGGGGGTTGTACTTGTTGAATTCCTCAATCTGCTCCTTGATTTCCGCCTTGTCGGAGTCGCTTATGCGGGTAACGTCAAGCTCGTAGCCGAAGGTACCTACCATAGCGACGTGACCTCTCGTCTTGAAAGGCGTAATTCTGCCAACGCAGTGATTGGGGCTGTCGGAAACGTGTGCGCCGAAGCAGGAGCAGGGGTAGCACATAGATGTACCGTATTGGATTTTAAGCCGCTCGATAGCGTCGGTATCGTCGCTTGTCCATATCTGTGGCGAGTAGTAAAGCATACCTGCGTCAAAACGGGAGCCGCCGCCTGCGCAGTTTTCCAGCAGCAGGTCGGGGAAGTCGGTAAGTAAGCGCTCCTGCATCTCGTAAACGCCGAGAACGTACCTATGCCAGATTTCACGCTGTCTTTCCGGGGGCAGGATTTCGTTGCCTACCTCGCAGAGCTGGCGGTTCATATCCCACTTTACATATTCTATATTTGCGCTGGAAAGAATATCCTTGATTCTGCCGTAGATGTAGTCACGGATGTCCTTGCGTGAGAAGTCAAGAACAAGCTGTGAACGGGCGGTTGTCCTGTTTCTTCCGTTTATGTGCAGGCACCAGTCCGGGTGAGCCTTATAAAGCTCGCTGTCGGGGCTTATCATCTCCGGCTCAAACCAGATACCGAACTTAAGACCGATTTTGTTTACCTCGTCTACAAGATTCTTAAGCCCGCCCTTTATTTTCTCCTCGTTTACGAACCAGTCGCCGAGGGAGGAACGGTCATCGTTCCTGTGTCCGAACCAGCCGTCGTCCATAACAAGCATCTCAATGCCCGCCTTCTTAGCTTCTCTTGCAATATCAAGCAGCTTTTCGGTGTCGAAGTTGAAATATGTAGCTTCCCAGTTGTTTATAAGAATAGGTCTGCGTATATCCTTCCACTTGCCTCTTATAAGGTTGTTTCTCATTACGTCGTGGAAGTTTCTTGACATTTTTCCAAGACCCTCTGCGGAGTAGGACATAATAACCTCGGGCGCCTGGAAATCCTCCCCCGGCTCTAAGTGCCAGGAGAAATCGTAGGGGTTAATTCCCATAAGTACTCTTGTTTTGCAGTACTGATTTACCTCCGCCATAGCAAGGAAGGAGCCGGAATAGCAAAGGGCAAAGCCAAAGCACTCCCCGTAGTCCTCGGTTGCGGTGTGGTCGCAGACTGCAATAAAATTATTGTGAGCGTGGCTGGTTGAACCACGGTTGGAGTCGATGGACTGCTTACCGAAGCGTAAGGGGAAGCGCTGAACGTGGCGCTCTCTTGCCCATGTTCCGTAAAGGGTTATCATATCGTAGTCCATTCTGTCCAGCTCAACGCAGGTGGACAGAAGCCGCCGCAGCTCAAGAGGGTCAGCTCCCTTATTCGTAACCCTTGCGCTGCGGGTTATAATATCTACGTTCTCGAAAACGCTGTACTGCAACACAATTTCAAGCCCGCTGTGAGGATCCTCACAGATAAGGTCAAGGGAGGTTACCTCGCTTTCATTGTTTGCAAAGGTAGCAGGCAGCCCCTTAAGCTTCTCCTTACCCTTATAGATACGGTAGTCCTTGAAGTATATCTCGCAGGCGCTCATTCCCAGCTTGTCCATTACCTGCATACAAGGCTCCCTGAAATCCGCAACGCCGCTGGTTGAGAACTCAATGGGCGCGCAGTCGAAGGAGTGAGGTCCCATAGCGTCATGGGTTGCAGGAACAAAGGGCGCTCCGTCGGGAATACGCAGGTTATAGGTAAGGTCGGTTTCCGGAACTGTTGCTCCATAGTATAAATGGAGAATATTTTTACTTTCCGTAATGTGGAACGCATAGGTAGAAGCAGGTGTGTCCAGCTTGAACACCCTCGCCTTTTCATTATAGATAATAGGCATAGCATTACTGTCCTTTCATAGCTTTTTCTCCATTATACAGGATATTTCTCAGATTTTCAATAGAGAAGAGAGAATTTTCGAGAGAAAAAGAGAGAAAAGAGAGGACGCCTTTTTGAAAAGAAGCCTCGCAGCAAGCTGCGCAAAAACTTTC
>JBJERK010000280.1:0-2361 GCA_051882255.1 Ruminiclostridium sp. | reverse complement strand
GCAAAGCGTAATGCCCGGAAGAAAGATAAAGAAAAATCAGGCGGTAGAGGTAGTTGTCAGCAACGGACCAAAGCTGGTTGAAATAGACGATTATACCGAAAAGCCTATTGACGACGTTATAACAATGCTTGAAAAGCAGGGACTCAAGTATGAGATTATAAGAACCGAGGACGAAACGGTAGCAAAGGACTTTATTATAAAGACAAATCCTCCTGCAAGAGAGTTCGTTGAGATTGGCACAACGGTTACCTGCTATGTAAGCTTAGGACCCAGCAACGAATCCACCGCAGTTCCCCAGATGATTAACCTTTCTCTTGCAAGCGCAGAAATGCGCGCTAAGGAATACGGAATACTCCTTTCGGTTATCAAGGAACCAAGCTCCGAGGTTGAGGAGGGCAGAGTTATTCGTCAGAGTATCCCGCCAACAACTCTTGTAGAAAAGAATACAATGGTAGAAATCGTCGTAAGTACAGGCGGCGAGGCTGAGCGTGAGTCCTCTATGGTTATTAGTCTTTCAAGCAGCGCTACCGGCGAGTTTATCTTCAAGTACTATATCGACGGTACCCTGCAGGAGGATATGACCGAGCAGAAGGACATCTCCCTTACAGAGAAAATCGAATGGAGATTCAGCAACAGCGGAGTTCACGAGTATGCGATTATGGTTACCTCCGTTGATACTGGAGCTACCGGTCTGTTCATAAATATGGAGTTTGACTTTACAACTGACCCGCCCACTAAGACTGAAATAGCCTTCAACAAGAAGGTGTTCAAGCAGCTTATGAGCGCCGAGGTAGTAACGACGGATTCAACCGGAGCCTTTGAGGAATACCCCTTTGAGGAGGAGACAACCTCCGATGAAGAGGAGGAAGAGCCCTATGAGGATGATGAGTTCTATGAGGACGAAGAGCCCGAGGAATAACGGAGAGAGAATTTGAGAAGAATTAGCGGAAGAATAATAAGGTCTGTCGGCGGTTTCTATGACGTAGAAACCGCCGAGGGCGTTTTCAGCTGTAAGGCAAGGGGAATTTTCAGAAATAAGGGTACCTCTCCCGTAACAGGGGATTACGCCGAAATAAGCCTGTCTGAGGGCGCCGAGCCGATAATTGAAAAGCTTTCCGAGCGGAAAAACCATATCATAAGACCGCCGCTGGCGAATATTGATATAGCCCTTCTGGTGGCGTCCGCCTGCGAGCCTGCACCAAACGCATTCGTAATAGATAAGCTGATTGCGGTTTTCGAGAGCAAGGATATAGAAACGGTGCTTGTGTTTACGAAAAAGGATATAGGGGACTGCACGGAGCTTATAAAAACCTACGAAAACGCAGGCTACAAGGTGTTTTCGGTGGACAATATGAGTGGCGAGGGGCTTACGGAGCTTAAAGGTTATGTAAGCGGAAAGACCTGCGCTCTTATCGGCAACTCGGGAGTAGGAAAGTCAAGCCTTATAAACGGCTTTTTCCCTGAGCTCAACAAGGAAACCGCCGAAATCAGTAAAAAGCTGGGCAGAGGAAAGCACACAACCCGAGAGGTTTGTATGTACCCTTACTGCGGCGGCTATATTGCCGACACCCCCGGCTTTTCTACCGTTGACGTTGAGCGTTACGGCAGGATTGAGCGGCGGGAAATCAGATATTGCTTTACCGAGTTCCGCCGCTACGAAAAGGACTGCCGCTTTAACGACTGCCTGCACTTAAAAGAGGCGGACTGCGCCGTATCTGCCGCTGCCGCAAGGGGAGAGATAGCGAAAAGCAGGTACGACAGCTATGTGAGAATGTGCGCTGAAGCGGAGGCTGCCGAAAAGAAGTGGTAACACATTTTTCCGAAAGGAATACACTGTAATATCAAGTGTATTTTCGGAAAGGCGGCTTTGTTATGAGGCGAAAAAACCGCAGGTGCGGCTTATGCGTATTTGCCGCGGTGCTGCTATTTTTGGGCGTTTTGTGTTTGTGCTGTCTTTCGTATAAATTTATCCTGTTTCTGATTGCAGGGCTGCTTGTCGTGGTGGGAATAGTGCTTATAAAGCGCTGCTGACAGCGGTTTAAGCCCGCCCACAGCGGGTTAATTTATATAAAGGAGCGCTACATATTATGAAGGTTGTTGTTATGAAAAGCCCCCGATTTTTTGCGTGGATGTTAAGGCTGTTTTTCGGAATGAGAAAGCATGCGTGATTGTGAAATTATAGGGCATTAAGGCTGACGGTTTATCGTCAGCCTTAAAAAATGTCCTTGTTTGTCCAGCTGATTTATGTTATTATGTAATTGCGGAAAAAGCGGCGGTAAGTTATACTGCCGCTTTTTGCTGTAATACTAATACTAAAAACCATTTAAACTCAGGAAATCTTTGCAAAAATCCGGCACCGCT
>JBJERK010000279.1:0-2361 GCA_051882255.1 Ruminiclostridium sp. | reverse complement strand
GCCATAGCGCATACCGACGGGTTCAAAAATCGTAGATTTTTGAACATACCCCGGCGGCAAGCGCAACGGCGCTTGACCCGATTGAAGCTTAATTAAAGCTTTTGATTTATGGAGTACATTTTGATGCACATTCGCAGTTTTTCTGCTGAATTTTTTGCATAAAGGCAAAGGCTTTGCAGACCCGCCGCAAAAACAAAACAGCAAGGCAATAATCCTTGCTGTTGTTTTATATTGTTCTGAAAGGTCGCCGCTTAACCGCGAAGCGTCTGAAAGTTTTTGCGCAGCTTGCTGCGAGCCTTCTTTTCAAAAAGGCTGAAAATCTTTATTCTCTTATTTCTCTTTTCTCTCTTACACTCTCACAAAATCTCAAAGCGGCAGGGTTGCTACAGCGTTGAGGGAGCCGTCGGCGGTGATGCCGGAGGAGTATTCGTAGAATGCCTGACTGCCTATCATGGCGGCGTTGTCGCCGCAAAGGGAAACGGGGGGAATATAGAGTGTTATTCCGTGCTTTTTGCAGCGCTGCTCTAACATTTCTCTGAGGGCTGAGTTGGCGGCAACTCCGCCTGCGAGGGCGGCGGTCTTGTAGCCGTTGTCAAGAGCTGCGGCTACAAAGCGGGAGGTAAGAATATCCGCAACGGTGTACTGGAAGGAGGCGGCGAGGGAGTTTATGTCTATTTCCTCGCCCTTCTGGGAAGCGTTATGCACAAGATTAATTACATTCGTCTTAAGACCCGAAAAGCTGAAATCGTAGGGGTTCTGAGTTTTGGGGCGAGGAAGCTTGTACTTCTTGGAGTCGCCTGTTTTCGCCGCCTTGTCGATATGCACTCCGCCGGGGTAGGTAAAGCCCATGGCACGGGCAGCCTTGTCGAAGGCTTCGCCTGCTGCGTCGTCAAGAGTTCTTCCTATGGTCTCAAAATCCGTGTAGGTGTTTACCTTCATTATGTGGGAGTGTCCGCCGGAGGCTACAAGGCAGAGATAGGGCGGCTTAAGCTCCGGGTGAGCAATATAGTTGGCGGCGATGTGTCCCTTGATGTGATGCACGGGGATAAGGGGCTTTCCCGAAGCAAGAGCAAGCCCTTTCGCAAAGTTTACCCCGACGAGCAGAGCGCCGATAAGACCGGGAGCATAAGTAACGGCTATCGCATCTATATCCGGGAGAGCTGTTCCTGCACTTAAAAGAGCCTCGTCAACTACGCCAACAATGCTTTCGCAGTGGCGGCGGGAGGCGATTTCGGG
Source organism: Ruminiclostridium sp. (assembly GCA_051882255.1). Taxonomy (GTDB): domain Bacteria; phylum Bacillota; class Clostridia; order Oscillospirales; family Ruminococcaceae; genus Ruminiclostridium_E. Next base: position 1,125 of record JBJERK010000279.1, on the reverse strand, counting down.
CACAACTCCGCCGTAAAGCTTATGCTCCTCAATCTGGGTGGCAACCACGTTTGATATTATTTTCCGTCCGTCCTCGACTACCGCAGCCGCAGTTTCGTCGCAGGAGCTTTCTATTGCAAGTATTTTCATGTTATTTCCTTTTCGTTTTTCTGTTTTGGTACATTTATTATACCGCAAATTCTCCTGTTTTGCAATAGATTGCAAAGAAAATAAGCGCCCCGTTTTGAGAGCGCTTATTGCCTGTTTTTCTTTTTTTATCAGTCCTGCTTAGCTCCGCAGTTTATGCAGAATTTTGAGCCGTCCTCTATCTTTGCGCCGCAGTCCTTGCAGAATTTTGCGGGAACGGGTGCGGGCTGTTCTGCGGGGGCAGGCTGCTGTGCGGGTGCGGGCTGCTCGCCGAGAATTACGCCCATAGGAACGGGAGCAGGGGCAGCGGGCTTTTTCTTTGTGAGCAGTACAACTGCGATTATTATGCCTGCAACAACTACAACGCCGCCTGCAATACAGAGAATAAGAAGGAGATTGATGCCGCCCGCCTTGTAGGTTGCAGTCATTTCAAGGGAGCTTACGCTGCCTGTGCAAACAGGGATAAGGTCCCAGTAAACAGAGCCGTCCTCGTCCTTTGTACCGTTTGTTTCAACAAGCTCAAAGGGAGCGGTTATACGAAACCTTACATTCATCATTCCCTGAGCTATGTACTCCGCCACATCGCCGCCGCTCGTTTCTCCTATGCCGTTTAAAACCATCTTTACGCTGATTTTTCCGTCTTCGTTTTTGATTTCACAGAAGATTTCCGAATTATTTACGTTATCTATACTCGTAATTTCATCCCATGTTTTATCCGCGAAATAACGGATACCGAAATAGGTCTTTCCCGAAACGGTCTTTGTTATCTCTTCTCTGTTGTCCCAGCTCTCGAATTTATCGGAGTCGCTGCTCTCCGAGATGGACTGCAGAAATTCTTCCTTTGTCTTTCCCGCCTTTTCAAGCAGCTCCTCGTCAACGGTCATGTCGCAGTACACTCTTGCGCTTCCGTCCTCCTTGAAGATAATACCTGTCTCCATATCCATACAGGAGCAGGCAAGCATAAGCACAATTAGCAGCAATACCGCCGCAGCGGCTCTT
>JBJERK010000278.1:0-9397 GCA_051882255.1 Ruminiclostridium sp. | reverse complement strand
AATCGGATATGAAACAATGCGCCGCTTTCATACACCATAGAAAGCGGCGCTGCAATTAAAGGAGGACAGGCTTATGACGGACGCACCCAACGGCTTACTTGAATGGATATGGTTTATTGCTACGGAGTATTCGGAGCTGTTTATAACGGGAACTCTTATTACTCTTTTAGTGGCGGTTGCAGGTACAATAATCGGCTTTATTCTCGGCTTTATTGTGGGAATAGTGGAGGACTCAAAGCTCAGTAAGGCCGACCCGCTTCCGAAGAAGATTTTCTTAGGCTTTTTTAAGGCAGTAAGCAAGGTATATATCGAGATTTTCCGCGGTACGCCTATGATAGTACAGGCTATGATTATCTACCTGATGCTTCGCAATATGGGCTTTCAGATTGACCCTATCATGGCAGGTATCATTGTTACCGTACTCAATACAGGCGCATATATGGCGGAAACAGTTCGTGCGGGTATCAATTCAATTGATATAGGTCAGAGGGAGGGCGCTCTTGCCCTTGGAATGTCCCCTATTTCAACGATGATAAATATTGTCCTTCCACAGGCCTTCAAGAATATCGTTCCCGAAATGGCGAATACCTTCCTTACCAACCTGAAAATGACCTCGGTACTTAACGTAATCGGCGTAAAGGAGCTGTTCTTGCAGGCAAAAACAGCGGGCGGAACATATTACAAGTATCTTGAATCCTACTTGGTAATTGCAGTAATCTATTTTGTGCTCTGCTTTGTATTCAACAGGATTTTCCTCCTTATAGAAAAGAAGATGGCAGGCAAGAAGGATTATACCCTTGCAGTAGAATATATGGATAATAACGAGTAAGGAGGCGGAGAAGTTGAAAGAAAAAACCGACGGCAAAGACATTATAAGAGTTGAGGAATTAAGCAAGAGCTTCGGCGAGCATCAGGTTCTTCGTAAAATTGATTTTTCCGTTGACAAGGGCGATGTAATCTGTATTCTCGGCTCATCCGGCTCCGGAAAATCAACCCTGCTGCGCTGTATAAATCAGCTTGAAAAGCAGACCTACGGAAGGATATATTTTAACGGTAAGGAGCTTGGAAAATCCCAGCGGGAAATAAACGAATACCGCTCAAAGGTGGGAATGGTGTTCCAGTCCTTCAACCTGTTCAACAATATGACTGTTCTTAAAAACTGTATGGAGGGAACAAGAAAGGTGCTTCATCTGTCCAAGGAGGAGGCTCATGAGCGGGCGATAACACACCTGAAATCTGTAGGTATGGCGCCCTTTATCAACGCTTATCCTTCCCAGCTTTCAGGCGGACAGAAGCAGAGAGTTGCAATCGCAAGAGGTCTTTGTATGAATCCGGAGGTTCTGCTGTTCGACGAGCCTACAAGCGCCCTTGACCCGGAAATGGTGGGCGAGGTTCTGAACGTTATGAAATCCCTTGCGAAAACAGGTCTTACAATGCTTATAGTTACCCACGAAATGGGCTTTGCAAGGGACGTTTCTTCCCGTGTGCTGTTTATGGACAAGGGCTATATTGTAGAGGACGCACCGCCTGAAAAATTCTTCACAAACCCCGAAAATGCACGGACAAAAGAGTTCCTCAGCAGGTATATTTCAGACGGAGAAAGGAAATCATAATGCGTAATTTTGTGGTAACCTTTGCCAGAGGCTTCGGCACAGGCGGAAAAGTTATAGCCTCTAAGCTTGCGGCGGAGCTGGGCATACACTGTTATGAAAACAGAATACTTACCCTTGCTTCTCAGCTCAGCGGACTGGACAAGAACGTTTTTGAAGAGGTAAACGAGAAGCTGCGCTCTTCGGGCGGTTTTGCAAGCCTTATGAAGGGGCTGCCCCGTGCTAAAAAGTACATAGCACGAAATGAAAAGTTCGTTTCCGACGATAAGCTTTTTGATTATCAGAAGCAGATAATTTTAAATCTTGCGGATACCGAATCCTGCGTAATAGTGGGAAAATGCGCCGACTATATCTTGCAGGGCAGGGATAACGTTGTAAGCGTGTATATTGAAGCGCCCCGTGATTTCTGCATTAAGCGCACAATGGAAAATATGGGCGTAAGCGAGGAGGTTGCACAGGCAACCATCAAGCAGACCGACAAATTCCGTGCGGATTACTACGAATACTATACCCACGGCAACTACTGGACAAATCCGATAAATTACGATATGACCCTTAACAGCGAGCGAGTCGGGATTGACAACTGCGTAACGCTTATAAAGGACTATCTGAAAATAAAAGGACTGATTGAATAATGGAATTTCAATATAATCTCCCCGTTAATCTTATTTTTGGCAGGGGCAAGGCGGATAAAGCGGGAGAAATAGCTGCTGCCTGCGGAAAAAAGGCGCTTATAGTAACGGGTAGGGGCAGTACCAAAAAATCCGGACTTCTGGACAGAGTTTCGGACAGTCTTGCTGCAAGCAAAATACCCGCAGTCATATTCGACAAAGTCACACAAAATCCTCTCACAACAACCGTTTGCGAGGGTGTGGCGCTTGCAAAGGAAAGCGGCTGCGATATGGTTGTGGGAGTAGGCGGAGGCTCGGTTATGGACGCGGCAAAGGGGATTGCATTCTGCTGCGTTAACGACGGCGATATATCCGACTATATTTTCGGAAGGCGTCAGGGCAAAAAAGCCTTACCGATAATACTTATTCCCACCACCTGCGGAACGGGAAGCGAGGGAAATCAGATTGCGGTACTTACAAATCCCGAAACTAAGGATAAAAAGGCGCTTTATACAATGAATATAATGCCCTCGGCTTCAATAGTAGACCCGGATGTAATGAAGACGATGCCGAGTCAGGTCCTTTCCTCCGTAGGCTTTGACGCATTCACCCACGCTCTCGAAGCCTATACCTCGAAAAAGGCAAGCCCGCTTACCGACGCACATGCTTTGCTTGCAATAAGGCTTATAACCGAAAATCTTCCGAAGCTGATGAAGGATTACGATAATGACGAGGCTTGGGAGGCGGTAAGCCTTGCGGCTACGCTGGGCGGAATGGTAATCGGAGCAGCAGGAGTTTCCGCTGCTCACGGAATGGAGCACCCCGCCTCCGGGCTTAAGGATATAGTTCACGGCAGAGGTCTTGCCGCCCTTACTCCGCCCATTGTGGAACGGCTTGCTCCTGCGCTTCCCGAAAAATTCGGGGAGGTTTCAAGGCTGCTGGGCGGAAAGGACGAAAAGGACTGTGCCCACAGGATAAGAGCCTTTTTGAGTTCAATTGACCTTGAGGTAAAGCTTGGGGATTTGGGAATTTCCGCAGATGATGTGGATTGGATGACCGAAAACTGTATGAAAATTTCAATCGGAAATCTTAATAACGCTCCCCTTGTTTTCAGCAGGGAAGAGGTTGCAGAGATTTACAGGGAAGCAATATAACCGGAATTATATCCGATATTCAAGCAGCGTTGCGCAACAACAGAACTGCCCAAAAAGCAGTTTGAATTTGCACAGCGCTTTTGCCCGCTTATAAAAGGGAGGTTAAAATGAAAAAAACAGGTTCAATACAATTGAAAATTATACTGCTTGCAATAATACCCTTGCTGCTGATTTCCTTTATTCTGCTGGGATATGCTTTTGCAGGCGGAATGAGCAATATAACCTCCGCCCTTAAGGACAGCCTCGGCGAAACCGCAAAAATATCCGCAAGGGCTGTTGTAAATCAGCTTACGGTATATGAAACCGCAGTAAACGAAGCCTCCGCAAACGAGCTTTTTCAGGCGGAAAATCCCGATAACGAAAAGATTATGGCTTTTCTCGAAAAAGTAAAGGAGCGCAACGGCTTTCTGCGTATAGGCTATACAGACGAAAAGGGTGTTAACCAGAACGGCAGCGACTTTTCCGAAAGACAGTATTTCAAGGACTGCCGTGAAAGGCTTGCTCCCGTAACCTCCGACCCTTACGCCGCAAAGGACGGCAACGGGGCGCTTTCGGTGCTGTTCTGCGCGCCGATTGTACGAGGGGGAAGCTTCTGCGGGATAGTTTACGGCGCTGCCGACGCAAAGCTTTTTACCGACATTATAGGCAGCGTTGTTGTGGGCGAAAGGGGAATGAATTTTATAATCGACAGCACCGGAACCTTTATTGCTCATAACGATTATTCTTTTGCGGGAAATCTTGTGAACTATATTTCAGAGGCGAAGGAGGATTCCTCTCTTTCCGCAAAGGCTGCGGTAATAGCGGAAATGCTCAAAAATCAAAACGGCTCCCTGATTTACGATGACGAGGGAGTACAGCGTATTGCCTGCTATGTTCCGATTGACAGGGGCAGCAATTGGGTGCTGGCGGTTACGGTAAGCAGCTTTGAGTTTATGGAAAAGGAGCTTATCGGGCTTGGAGTGCTGGCGGTATGCGCTGTCATTGTGATAATCATCAGCATTTTACTGATATTCAAAGCCTCCGCCCGTATTGTAAAGCCTGTATGCGGCTGCACAAAAAGGATAGAGCTTTTAGCCGAGGGCGACCTTAAGTCGGATATTGACGTATGTGCAGGAAACGATGAAACAGGGGTTCTTGTTGAGTCCACAAGGCGGAATATCAGGCATCTCAACAGCATGATAAGGCACATTTCCGATAGTCTTGAAAAAATGGCGGAGGGAGATTTTACCCACGAAACCGAGGGTAAATTCAGAGGGGATTTTGAGCCGATAAAGAAGTCCCTGGACAATATCATGAACTCACTCCGCGGCGTGCTGGCTGATATTGACAAGGCTTCGGAGTCGGTGTCGGGTATATCCCTGCAGGTGGTTGATACCTCCCGTAAGCTTTCCGAGGGAGTAAGCAATCAGACTGCACTAATAAACGAAATAAGCGATACCTTCGGCAGTATGAAGGAGAGCATTAAGCTGAATGCTGACAATACCGCAAATGTCCTTAATCTGGCTATGCAGACAAAGACGGGGGTAAAGGAAAGCGGCGAGCAGATGAATCGCCTGCTTACGGCTATGCGGGATATGTTCAGCGCCTCAGAAGAAATCCGTTCGATTAACGTTACAATAAGCGATATTGCTTTTCAGACACATATTCTTGCGCTGAATGCTTCTATTGAAGCAGCAACCGCAGGCGAAGCGGGAAAGGGCTTTGCGGTGGTGGCTGACGAGGTGGGCGAGCTTGCCACGAAATGCGGGGAAGCAGCTTCCCGCACAACGGAGCTTATCGAGCGCACGGTGGCATCCATTTCCAACGGAATGAAGCTTGCGGAAACCGTATCCGACTCCTTTGGAAACGTTGAAAAGAATACCGCCGAGGTCGAAAACAATATTGCAGATATAACCGCCTCCTCCGAGGAGCAGGCTGCCTGCATTGAAACCGTGTCGGATAAGATGAACATAATAGCGGCGGTTGTGGAGAACACCTCCGCTTCAGCCGATGAGTCTGCGGAAATAAGCGAAAAGCTTAAGAAGGAAGCACAGGCTCTTAAAAAGCTTGTTGCAGGCTTTAAGCTGAATAAATAAAGGGTGCAATCGGGCGGCAATAACTATGCGGTATTGCCTTAAAATAGTGCTATTTAATCGCATTTTTCAAAACAATCGGCGAAGCCGATACCACTATTATTCATTATTCAATATTATTTTCTTGCCGAAAAGACTTTTTCGACAAGAAAAGCCCCGTGGGAGCTTATTCCCACGGGGTTTTGCTTTTGTATGGTTTTTAGTATTATGTAGCTGCCGCAGCTTCCCTTTTTATCTCCCCGGGCTTTGCCTCGCTGTTTTCCGAAAAAGCGGGAGGAATTACGAACTTTACCGCCGAGGGCATAACCTCGCAGGTGAAGCGGTTTGTTTCGATAATCTCCCCGTCGCAGGAAATTGCAAACCCCTCAGGCGCTTCAACCGTCACCTTACGGCAGCGGCGGTATTCGATAATATCCGAAAAACGGGGGTCGTCAAGGTGCTTTCCGTCGGTATAGGGTCCCAGCAGCTTTATGAACTTAAAGCGGGAAATCGTCTGCACAAGGCATACGTCAAGGTAGCCGTCGTTGTTTATCGAACGGGGCGCACAGCGGAAAGCGCCGCCCACATACTGCCCGTTAGCAACGGTACAAAGCAGGAATTTCTTCTTTGTATCCAGAAGCTCTCCGTCAGCGTATACCTTGCCCTTATTTCTCATAGCCGTAAGCACCGCCCAGAAAACTCCCGTGTTGTAGGAGTTTTTGCCGCCGATATGCTTCTTGTCCTTGACCTTTATCATAGTTTTTGCAACGCAGGTGTCAAAGCCGAAATTAACGATGTTTACCGAGTATATATCCCCGACTTTAATAATGTCAATGGGACTTGCCTTTGCATTTACAAGAGCGCTTATATCCGAAAAATTCTCAGCTCCGCCGTAGTATTTTACGAAATCATTACCGCTTCCGCAGGGAATACAGGCAAGCTCTGCAAAGTCATGCCCTGCCATACCGTTTACTACCTCGTTGAGGGTGCCGTCTCCGCCGCAGGCGTAAAAGCGTACGGGTTTGCCCGGGTTCTGGGTGCAGTATTCCTTGGCGTAGCGAGTGGCGTCCTTATGACCTAAGGTTTCGTAAATATCGTAGTCAACGCCCTTGAGGCTCTGTACCTGTTCCTTGATTTCTCCAAGCTTTTCGCCGTTTCCCGAGCTGGGATTCATAATAAAAATATGTTTCATTTTCTTTCCTTTTCATTCCTGCTGAGCGCCGCCAGCATTATTTTCTCCGTTTTTTCGCTTATTTCCCTTGTTTTCATATCCTTAATCTCGTCAAAGGGGATAACCGCCGCAATTTCAAGGGTTATAACCGTGCGGAGCTTAAAAAAGCGCTTTTCAAGTCCTCTTGAATTTTTTATTACAGCCACCACGACCGGCGCCTTTGCCTTTAAAGCGCATTTGAAGGAGCCGTTATGAAGGGGCAGAAGCGGGATTTCCGAAGGCTTCTTGTTTGTTCCGCCTTCCGGGTAGATTCCCATTGACATTCTCCCTGAGGAAACCGCATAAGCCGCCTTTTCTATAACCGACCCCGCAGAGCGGTTATTTTCCCTGTCAAGGGAGATACAGCCGCTTGCCGCCATATATTTTCCGCCGATAGGTATCTGTAAATTCTCTTTTTTCGACACAAACGCCAGCTTATGCTTCCTGAAAACAAGCATTTCGATCATAGGGTCGAAAACCGACTGATGATTTCCGATAAGCAGGAATTTTTCCTTCGGAAGCTTTTCCATACCGCTTATTCTGAGCTTTACCCTGAAAAGCCCGAAAAGCAGGCTTAATGTGGCAAGGGTAAAGTACCGGTAAAAATTGTCCGGGCTTTCCGGCGGGTTGTCCTTATCCATGAACAGGGGCAGAATTACCATAATAAGGGCGTGCAGGGCGATAAGACCAAGGAAAAAGGCGGGGATTAAAAGGAGCGACAGCAAGGGCGCTGTTCCGAGGAAGAAAAATACTGCTGCAGCCGCAATACTCAGCAGAAGATAGATTAGCGCCGTTTCAATCCCTCCTTGTCTCAGACTGTCGATAAACCGCCATCTGCGTCGTCAACTCGTCATCGCTTTGATATGGCGGCGTCCGTGCCGCCCTTTGGCGATGACTGTGCAGCCTCCTTGCTGCATCATAACTTCAGGCACAAAGCCAGCCGTTATGGAGTTTCCTAGCATCTGACGGCTTCTCGACACTCTGAAGTATAGCTTTTTCGACAAATCTGTCTTAAAGCATAATATTAACATTATTTTAACAGAAATTTCTTTTAAAGTCAATCATTTTTGCAAAAATCCTACAAAAATGGGAGGTTTATCAGGATTTTGCTGCCGTTTCTGTAACAGAATACTGCCCAAAAGTGAAAATACTGAAAAAATTTCGCAAAAGGCTTAACAATTGCCGATAAATGTGCTATAATATCTATAATTGTAGTCTGAAAAATATGCAGACTATATTCCGAACCTGACGGCTTAATGCCGTAAAAGCCAATGAAAAGGAAAAGGTATGAGCAATAACAAGAAAATAAAGTATGTGAAAATAAAGGACAATGACTATATGCCTGACAAAAAGCGCAGGCAGAGCAGGGAGGAGCGGGAGGTAAGAGATTACTACCACTCCCACAAGATGACCGTGCCCCAGAAGATAGGAAAGTGCTTTTCAGTACTGGGAACTACGGTTTTAAGCCTGTTTTTGATACTTATTATAACCCTCTGCATTGTTGCAACGGCGCTTACCGTTTATATCATGCAGTTCGCCGAGAACAGCTTCGACGTTGACCTTACGGACGTTGAGCTTTCATATTCCAGCTTTATCTACGCCGAGGACAAGGACGGACAGGACGTGCTTTTAAAGCAGATAAGCGGCGAAATGAGCCGGGTGTGGGTGGATATTGAGGACATTCCCCAGCACGTTCTTGACGCCTTTGTTGCAGTCGAGGACCAGCGTTTCTTTGAGCATAACGGCGTTGACTGGAAAAGAACCCTTTCCGTTACTGTCAAGGCGATTTTCAGCAGCGGTACAGACGGCGGTTCTACCATAACCCAGCAGCTTGTAAGAGATATTACACAGGATAAGGAAACCACGGTAGGACGAAAGCTCCGTGAGATTTTCCGCGCCCTTGCCCTTGAAAACAAGTACACAAAGTTCGATATTCTGGAAAGCTACCTGAACAGAATAAGCTTCGGAAGAATTGCCTACGGTATAGGCTCGGCGGCTTATTTCTACTTCGATAAGGAGGTTTCGGAGCTTACGATTGCGGAGGCGGCAATACTTGCGGGCGTTGTCCGTTCTCCCTCCAACTATAACCCCTACTCAAATCTCCGCCAGTCCAAAATACGTCAGGAATACGCTCTTTCCTGTATGTATGAGCAGGGCTACATCACCACCGACGAGTACGAAAGCGCACTTGCGGAAAAGGTTCGGTTCAGAATCCCGGTAAAGGGCACCTACTACGGCTACGAGGACGAGCGCTACAACGAGTATTACGGTATTCTTGACGGCGACAAGGACGACGAGAATCTTTACTACGAGAATGTTTCATGGGACGAAATCCTCGGAGCTGAATCCTCTCTTGCCTACAAGTGGAACGGCGACTATACCGTTACACAGAACTGGTATGTTGACGCAGCAATCGACCAGATTGTAACCGACCTGGCGGCTAAGCTTGGTATCACTTACAGCGAGGCATGGGATGAATTCAGAAGCGGCGGATATTCGGCTTATCTTAATATGGATATTGAAATGCAGGATAAGCTTACCGAGAAATTCCTTGACCCATATCTCTGCCTTACCGATTACGACGCCTCACTGCCCTCGGACAGCAAAAATCTGCTTCAGGCGGGCTTTGTAATAATGGACTACCGCGGAAACGTAAAGGCGCTTGCGGGAGGAATAGGCGAAAAGCCGGGAGATAACTGCTTCAACAGAGCAACCCAGGCGGTAAGCGCAATAGGCTCAACTATCAAGCCTATCGGCAACT
>JBJERK010000277.1:0-2377 GCA_051882255.1 Ruminiclostridium sp. | reverse complement strand
ATAGAAGAGCAAGATACTATACCACCAACGAGTACTACTATAAGACCTGCCTTGAAAACGGAAGGCTTGTGGGCTTTGGTATGGAAGTCGAAAGGGAAGAGGGCGGTTATCTGAAAATAACCGAGGTTTACGACAACTCTCCCGCTGCTGAGGCGGAAATAACCGCAGGGGACGTTATTACATCAATCGGCGGGGTAAGCGTGCTTGAAACAGGCTTCAAATCTGCGGCGGAGCAGATTAAGTACGGCGACGAGGGCACAAAGCAGAAGTTTCTCATAAGAAGAAGCGGTGAGGAAACAGAATATACCCTTACACGCCAGTCCTTTGAAATCCCCTCGGTAAAGGGCGCTTTGCTGGACAACGGAATACTTTATCTTGGCTTTACGGCAATAAACGGTGTTACAGCGGCTCAGCTTGAGGCTATTCTCGATGAAAACAGGGATAATGCGGTAAGCGGATATATATTCGATTTAAGGGATTGCTCAGGCGGCTATTACGCTCCCGTTTCCGGGATTTTAAACAGCTTTGTGGGCGGAACGGAGCTTGCTTCGGCGGTTTACCGCAACAATTCGACAAAAACTATTGCCGAAACTACCGGGGAGGGCTTTACAAATCTTCCTATTAGTATTATAATAAACGAAAAGACAGGCGGCGCCGCAGAGCTTATTGCGGTATCTCTGCGTGACTTCAACAGCGCAAAGACCGTTGGTACGGTAACTATGGGCTACGGTACGGTAGAGGAAACTAAGGCCTTCGGCGACGGTACTGCAATAGAAATTTCCGTCGCAACCGTAAGAACTACCGACGAGGACAGCATTTACAACGAGGTAGGCGTAACTCCCGAGTTCACTGTTGAATACAAGGGAGTAAAGGAGACCGACCCCCTTAACTATGCTGTCACAACGGACGCCCAGCTTAAAAAGGCGGTAGAGGTTATAAGTACGGCGGCAGTTACGGCGGCAACAGCAAGCTAATGCCCCAAAAGGCATACAATAAAGCAGGAAAGGAAAGGTCATATTATGGCTAACAAGCAGACAGTATTAACACAGGAAGGTCTTAAAGCTCTGGAGGACGAGCTTGAAGAGCTCAAAACCGTCAAGAGAAAAGATATAGCGGAGAAAATCAAGGTTGCGCTCTCCTTCGGCGACTTATCGGAAAACTCCGAATACGACGAAGCAAAGAACGAGCAGGGTATTATTGAAGCAAGAATTGCTGAAATAGAAGCCGTTCTTATGAACGTTACAATCATCGACGCAGACAACCTCTCCACCGAGCAGGTGCAGCTGGGTAACCGGGTTACAGTTAAGGACGTGGGCGAAAACGAGATTCTTGTGCTTCACATTGTAGGCACCAAGGAGGTTAATGTGAAGACCGGAAAGATTTCCGACGAATCCCCTCTCGGAAGGGCGCTTTTAGGTCACAAGAAGGGCGAGACAATCGACGTTGAATCTCCTGCGGGAATGCTTAAGTTTGAAATTATTGACATTGGTAAGTAAAGGAAAAGACGTAAAATGGCAGATGAAATCATACAGGAAGAATTAAGCGAGGAGGAGCTTCAGGAGAAGCTTTCCGAGCAGCACAGAATAAGGATTGAAAAGCTTACTGCACTTAAGGCAGAGGGAAAGAACCCTTACGAAATTACAAAGTTTGACGTAACCAACAACGCAAAGTCCATAAGGGATAATTTCGATACCCTTGAAAATCAGAACGTAAGCCTTGCGGGAAGAATTACAAGCTGGCGTGATATGGGTAAGGCGAATTTTATCGACATTCGCGACGGCAGCGACAGAATGCAGGTTTACATCAAGATTGACGAAATCGGCGAGGAAGCCTTCAAGGAGTTCAAGACCTGGGACTTAGGGGATATTATCGGCGTTGAGGGCTTCGTTTTCAGAACAAGGCGGGGCGAAATCTCCGTGCACGCAAAAAGCGTAAAGCTTCTTTCAAAATCCTTACTGCCCCTGCCCGAAAAGTGGCACGGCTTAAAGGACAAGGAGGAGCGTTACAGGAAGCGCTATCTCGACCTTATCGCTAACCCCGAGGTAAAGGACACCTTTGTTGCCCGCTCCCTTATTCTGCGTGAGATAAGAAGCTATCTTGACGGACTGGGCTACTTAGAGGTTGATACTCCCGTTCTTCATACTCTTGAAATCGGCGCTGCTGCAAGACCCTTTGTAACACATCACAATGCGCTGGATATTGATATGTATCTGCGTATTGAAACCGAGCTTTATTTAAAGCGCCTTATCGTAGGCGGCTTTGACAGGGTTTACGAGGTAGGAAGAATTTTCAGAAACGAGGGCATGGACGCAACCCACAACCCCGAATTTACCTCTATTGAAATGTATCAGGCGTACACCGACTACTTCGGTATGAT
>JBJERK010000276.1:0-2379 GCA_051882255.1 Ruminiclostridium sp. | reverse complement strand
TAAGATAGTATTTTATATTTCCCTTTAATTTAAGGTGCAGCAGGCTGTCATGCCAGCCCTCGCGGGTAATTACACGGGTAAGGACATTGGCAAGGGCAGGTCCGAAGAGTACGATAAGGGCGAAAAAGGGCATTTTAAAGGTTTCAAACCATTCGTGATAGCCCACGGCGCAGTTCATTATAATTGCAGGAACCCATGAAATTCCGAAGGCAAGCAGAAGAAATATGACAAGTCTTTTTGCTTCAAGCTTCTTATTTATCATACTCGTTCACTCCCTTCATGAAGATGCTGCAGGATATTCTGTAAGAGAGAATATATGCTCCTACCGAGAAAGCAGGGAATAATCCCAGCAGCAGCGTTGTAATGTCGCCGTGAATGCCTGTCAGGAAGCCTGCAAGCCATTCTAATATCATATCCTGAATTTCCCGAGGAATAAGCGCAAATATAAGTATTGCCGCAATTGCAGCAGAAAGTATTACGATAATATTTATTATACTTCCCTTCTTTTCGCCGTAACGAAGGGTTGTGGGAATTGAAAAGGAAATCTGAAGAATAAGCACAAAGAAAATTATAGCCATTATGCCTGTAAAGCTTACAATTTCTTTTCCCAGGGCAAACCAGCTGATTGTTGCAGTAAGAGTTTCTGCCACATAGCTTGAAACGAAATAAAGTCCGCACATAGCAAAGGACAGCACATATTTCGTGTACAGAAACTTATTTACCCCTGTTGGCAGGCAGGCTGTAAAATACGCCCAGAGCTTCTTGTCGTCCCCGTGAAAGACGCTCATCAGCAAGCCGTTTACGCTTAAAAATCCGATAGCAATTGCGGCAAGACGAATAGCGTCGGAGGTCAGCATTTCCAGTATCCAGTTATCTCCGCCGTATTTCTCGTTCAAGGAAACAATAGCAAGGCATAATGTCAGAAAAACAAGTATAACAAAGGGGAGAAGTATTACGGCAAGTATACTTTTTCTGTTCTGCCTGATTTCCTTGTAAAGAAAGCCTACCGGCTCGCTGTGAGGTGCAGTAAGATTTATGCTTGCTTCTGTCCTGACCCTTGCAGCTTTTATTTTTGCGCCGCCGGAATAGGTATATTGCAAGTGATGATAAATAACAGCAAAATGTAAAGCTAAGAGAACAACAGCAACAGGTATAACCCAGAACAGCATTTCGCTGCCCAGCATTGAAATAATATCGAAGTGCAAGGGCTTGCTGCTGTCCTGATTAAATACAGCGCCGAAATCTAAGCCCAGGCATTTCAGTATTACTAAGACAATGCATACTAATGCGGCAAGTGTGATTAAGCCGCCCTTATCCTGTAATTTCTTGTATTCGTCGGTATTTCTTGCACGAAGCACAAAAAAGTCGCTGATAATTTTGTAAAGCAGCAGTACGTCCAGAACAATAAGCTGCAAAACAACATATCCGATTTGAAATTGTGCGCCTGCAATAGCATTGATAATGAAAGCGCAGGCAATACCAAGCGTCATGGATACAGCCTGTGTTCCGATAAAGCAGATAAGCTTTACCGCCCCGCGCTCAGCCGCCGTTATGGGCAGGGCGTAGGAATAACCCAGCCAGCCGCTGTTAAGGTCGCTTGCGAAAGAGTTGTAGCCCGCAAAAACTACCGTTGAAAAGAGTACAGAGAGCATAGAAAACATTTCGGTAAGGTTTTTCCCTATATCTTCCGGCAGACCGTCAAATATATTTGTTAATAAAAATGTTATCAGGATAATAAAAACGGAAAAAGCAAGTAAGCTGAGAAGACCTATTATGTACCACTTACGGCATATTTTTAATTCACGGAAAATAAGTGAACGGAGTTTCGTCATGAGTTCCACTCCCTTTCGTCCTTGTGAACATAGTAGAGCATAATATCGTCAAGGCTTGCGGGGTCGATGATTGCGCCGCTGTACTTGTAGGAAGCGGAGCGGCGGTCGCAGAGCATAACCTCTGCGCCAAAGTTATTCATACGAACGCTTACAATATCCTTCGGGTCAAGGTTCCAAAGCTCCGATTTATCGCATTTGAGAATACCATGGGATTCGAGAATATCGTCCTTATAGCCCGAAATAAGCAGCCTGCCCTTATCAATAAAGGTAACGCTGTCTGCAATTTTTTCAAGGTCGGAGGTAATGTGGGAGGACATAAGAATAGAGCGCTCGCCGTCCTGAAGATACTCCATAAAAATGTGCAGGATCTCATCACGCACAACAGGGTCAAGACCCGTGGTAGCCTCGTCCATTACAAGCAGCTCGGCATTGTGGGAAAGGGCGCAGGCTATCTGAAGCTTCATTTTCATGCCCTTTGAAAACTCGCCGATCTTCTTTTTCATCGGAAGTCCAAAACGCTCCAAATATTGAGTATAAACAGCGTTAT
>JBJERK010000275.1:0-9424 GCA_051882255.1 Ruminiclostridium sp. | reverse complement strand
CTTTTGTAAAAGGGCTGGCGGAAAACTTTCAGCCGCTTCGCGCAAAGCGGGCGCAAATGCAAACAACAGAGACAATAGCAATAAACGTTACTTATCCTATTATGCAGTATTTAAAGAAAATAAAGCAGAAAACCCGTGAATGTGCATCAAAAGCTCCCCCGCAAGCAAATGCCGCAATCAAGCTTCAAACGGGTCAAGCGCCGTCGCGCTTGCCGGGGGTCAAGGGGGCGGGAGCCCCCTTGCTCAAAAACTCTCTCTTCTCTCAAACAACCAGCTCAGCCGCCATAACCGCCGCACCTGCGATAAAGAGGGGAGACCATGCGTTTTTGAACATATCTTTCCCGCTCAGATACAGGCTTCTTGTGTAAAGCCTGAAAACGCCCTTGAAGGCAAGGACTATAATGGAGATAATACCTGCAAACATTATAGCGTCCATAAGCAGTCCGCAAACCTCCGATGTTTCGGAAAAAAGCATATCGAGAAAATCATTACCAAGATTTTCCGGCGCATATACGCCGAAGGTCATAAGCAGATTGTTTGCGGCGTGAAATACTATTGAGGGAACAATGGACTCCGACCTTATGGCTATAAGGGCGTAGAAAAAGCCTGCAAATGCAGCGTATGCGAACTGGTCGAAATTGCCGTGATAAAGACCGAAAATAACCGAAGAAACAAGGGCTGCCGCCATATCTCCGTAGGCTCTTAAGGGCTTAAGCAGGTACTTTCTGAAAATAATCTCCTCGCAAATCGGGGAAATTATGCAGATGCATAAGACAAAAACAAGAAATCTTACAAGATTGTCGGGACTTAGGCTTCCGAAAGCGTCAATGGGCATGGGCGTTCCGAAAAGATTGTTAAGCAGGGAGAAGATAAGCTGAGTCAGGATAGTTCCGCCTGCTCCTGCGGCAACGCCGCCTGCAAAAAGGAGAAAATTATCCCCCGAAAAGCGCTTGTAATTATTTCCAATAGGTACTGCCCGTGCTTCCTTGTCAAAAAGCAGGTAGCAGAATACAAGCGGAAATGCGTAGGAGACTATCTCGTTTGCGAGCATAAGCATAGCGTAGGAAAAGTCGGTTATTTCCTCATGCACCATACCTACAACACCCAGCGCCGCCATTATAAGCAGGGCGATAACCCTGCCGTTAAGGAAAAGCAGCAGCATAGCCGCCCCGTATTTCCCCATAAGGCGGCGGAAATCCTTTGCCTCGCTGTCCTTTGCGGCAGCTTTTGATACCTCAAAAACGCTCTTTTCCCGTAAATTTCTGTCTGCCAAAGTTTTTCCTCCGAATTATCCTAAAATCGCCATGAAAAGCGGGTCGCTGAAGCCGAAAAATGTGTCTGCAATAAGAAGAAGCGCAATAACCGAGGCGGGCGTAAGGATAAGAAGCGCCGCTTTTTTGCCGTTGCTTATTTCGCCGCAAACCTTCGGCACTTTATATCTGCGGATTTGCTTTATTTTTATTGCAGCCTGCACAAAGCCCACAAGCACCAGTACCAGCACGCACACCATAAAAATTCCGAAAAGCGCAACCACAAACATATCCCCGTCGGGAATCCTGCTGTTGTCCCCGCCCATAACATAGCGCTGAACGCTGGGTGTTGTAAGCAGGAGAAGAATAATGCCGGAAATGCTGTTGAACATAAAGTGCAGTATTGTCGTGGGGAAAATTGAGCCTGTTGCATTGGCAATATAGCCCAGCGCTATGCCAAGCGCCGCCGCATAGAATGCCTGATTTACGTTTCCGTGATAAAGTCCGAATAGTATGCCCGTAGTGAATATTGCAAGCCCGTTTCCGTAGGGCTTAAGTGCGTTCATCAGTACTCCCCTGAAGATAAACTCCTCAAAAACCGGGGCAATTACCGCAAGCATGAACAGTAAAAACCATGCGCTTGCCATTCCCGGCGGCTGGAGAGAGGACATTGTGTTGAGGGAGTCGTTCAGGTTGCTGTTGGCGGTAGCAATAAAAATAACCAGCATTGTGAGTATGTTTACAATCTGCCCAAGACCGTAAACTGCGCCGAAATTTCCTATCGCCTTTGCACAGCGCTTAGGCACGGTATAAAGGGATTTAATCCCCCTGCCCTTTTTGCCGAAATAACCGAACATAAAGGCTCCGATAACCGAGGGAAGTACCTGTAAAAACATACCCGAAACCGAAAGCCTTATAATGTACAGAATATCGGGGTCAAGCACCTCTGCAAAGCTCTTCGCAAACAGGCTTATCGCAACTGTTGCGGCATATCTCAGCAGAAAGCATATCGTCACAAAAGTTCCCACAAGATAGGCTGTCTTTTTATATTCGGGCAGTATTTGCTCCGCCGTCTGCGGAGCAAATACTGCGGTTTTGTTTTCTTCCATAAGCTTCTCCTGAAATTACGCCTTTTTTATTCTCTTTGAGTTTTTCTGCCAATGCTCAATAATTCTTGTCTGCGCCCGTTCAACCGCAAGGCTGTCGGGGGGAACTGCTCTTGTAATGGTTGAGCCTGCGGCGGTGGTTGCGTTTTCCCCTATCTCAACGGGAGCGATAAGGTTTGTATTACAGCCGATAAAGGCATAGTCGCCGATAACGGTTCTGTACTTATTTACTCCGTCGTAGTTTGCGGTTACACAGCCGCAGCCGAAGTTTACTCCCTTGCCAACGTCGCTGTCGCCGACGTATGTAAGGTGCGCCACTGCGGTATTAACCCCGATTTCCGAGTTCTTTATTTCAACGAAATCCCCTATTTTTACGCCCTCATGAAGAGTTGTGCCGGGGCGGATATGAACGAATGGTCCTGCCTTTACCCTGTCACGGATTTTAGCGGAATAAGCCTGAACGCTGTTTAAAACTACCCCGTTTCCTACCGTGCAGTTCTCAATAAGCGTATTGGGTCCTATAACGCAATCCTCCCCGATTACGGTACTGCCCCTAAGAATAGTACCGGGGAGAATTACGGTGTCCTGCCCTACCGAAACGTCCTTGCCTATTATTACCCCGTCGGTGGAGGCAAATTCAACTCCCTCGCTCATAAGCCTGTTTATAACGTTCATTCTTGCAATATCGTTGAGTTTCAGCAGGTCGCTGCGGCTGTTTGCGCCGAGAACTATATCGGAGTTCGCCGCCTTGTAAGCCCCCGCCTTGCCGCCTGCCGCTAAAATAAGCTCAACGGTATCCGTAATATAGTATTCCCCTGTTACGCTGTTGGGAACAAGCTTTTTAAGCGCCGCTTTAAGTGCAGCCGAGCGGAACCAGTAAACTCCGGAGTTTATCTCCCGTATTTCCGCCTGTTCTTCTGTGCAGTTCTTCTGCTCCACGATTCCCTTTAACCCGCCGCTTTCGTCACGCTGGATTCTGCCGTAGCCGAAGGGATTTTCTATCTCGGCGGTAACTACTGTTACGTCGTTTCCGCTGTGGGTATGCTCATTAAGCGCGCCGATAATGGTTTCGCTGTCGATAAAGGGAGCGTCCCCGCAGAGCAGCAGCAAATCCTCCGCCTTATCCGCCATTTCCTGCGCCTGCATTACAGCGTGACCTGTACCCTTTCTTTCCGCCTGGAAGAAGGTGGTTTCAATACCCTTTGTTTTCAGGTATTCCCTTACGGTTTCAGCTCCGTTTCCGACCACTGCACCGATATTTTCGGGGGAAAAGCCTGCACTAAGTACGCTGTCCGTAACCCAGCCTATCATAGGCTCGCCTAAAACGGAGCACATAACCTTAGGCTTCTTTGATTTCATTCTTGTGCCGTCACCTGCGGCAAGTATAATTGCACTGAAGCTCATAATATAAAATCCTTTCGTAATAAAAATCATAGCTGTTCTTTAATTATATACTATTTCACCTCAATAATCAAGCATATCGGGAAATTTCACCTGTTCTCATTGATTTTAACAAGCTGTTGTGATATACTTATATTAATATTGCGATAGTTTTATGGAGGCAGTTATGATAGAACTACTGGAAAAAAAGCCGGAGAAATTCGCCGAGGAGGTAAGAAAAGCCGCAGAAAGCGAGGATTTTTCGGTTCTGCTTGAAAACGCAAGAGCGGGCAAAAACCCCGTTACCGTTTATGCCGCCGCTTTTCTGGCGATTAAGCAGGGTATCGGCATTACTCCCTTCGACTCACAGATAATAACCGGCGGCTATCTTGACGACGGAGCAATAGCAGAGCTGCCCACAGGCGAAGGAAAAACCGCAGCAGCAGTCTTTGCCGCCTTTTACAGTGTATGCAGGGGCGAGCAGGTTCATATCCTTACCTTCAACGATTATCTTGCCCGCCGTGACAGGGAGTGGATGAAGCCCGCCTACGACCTCTTAGGAGTTTCAACCGCCTTTGTAACCGAAAACTCGACCCTTGAGGAAAGGCAGGCTGCATATAAAGCGGACGTTGTGTATGTAACCGCAAAGGAATGCGGCTTTGACTATCTGCGGGATTTTCTTGCATTTGATAAGTCGGAAATGACAGGAGTAGTCTGCGACAGGGCTATTGTTGACGAGGCAGACTCGGTGCTTGTGGACGAGGCGAGAGTGCCGCTGGTGGCTGCGGGAATAATGGAAGCAAGCCCCGACGAGGGACTGCCGCCGGTTTTTGCTTTTGCAGAAAGCCTTACCGAAGAGGACTACGAGGTAAGCTATAAAACCGAAACCGTATTTCTTACCGAAAGCGGCAACAAGAAGGCGGAAAGCTTCTTTAAAACCGACAATATCTATAACGAGGAAAATGCAGCCCTGCTTGAAAAGCTTATCGACTGCCTTAAAGCCCTCCATTTCCTGACCGAGGACAAGGACTATATCGTAAAAGAGGGACAGATCAAGATAATAGACCAGTTTACGGGACGTATTGCCGAAAACCGCAGCTATCCAGGCTCTTTGCAGGCTGCCGCCGAGCTTAAGCACGGGCTTACCGTAACGGAGCGGGGCGTTATAATGGCGAAAATCCCGATACAGTTCTTTTTAAGGCAGTACAATCGTATTTCGGGAATGACGGGAACGGCGAAGAACGCCGAGGACGAGTTCGACTCCCTTTACGGGCTTATAGTAAAGACCGCAAAGCCCAATAAGCCCTCAATCCGTGAGGACCTGCCCATGGCGGTTTATTACGATACAGATGCTAAGCTTAAAGCAGTTGTAAGAGAGGTAATTGCCGCTAATAAGAAGGGGCAGCCCGTTCTTGTGGGCACTCCCGATATTGAGCAGAGCAAGCTGCTTTCGGATATGCTGAAGGAGGCGGGGATAGAGCATAGCCTGCTGAACGCAAAGAACGACGAGCTTGAAGCGGAGATTATAAGCAACGCAGGAGCGCCCTTTGCAGTTACGATTTCAACCAATATGGCGGGACGAGGGGTAGATATAAGACTGGGCGGCGCAGACGAAAGCCGCAGAAGCGAAGCGCTTGCGGCAGGAGGACTTTACGTTATCGGTACATTCTTAGGCGAAAGCGTCCGTATAAATAACCAGCTTTCCGGCAGAGCCGCAAGACAGGGCGACCCGGGGCAGAGCCGCATTTTCGTTTCCCTTGACGAGGAGATAATGATAAAGCATAAGCTTAAAACCCTTATCCCCGAAAGGCGCTATCCCGAGCCTACGGAAGAAGAAATAACCGACAAGCTTGTGGCAAAAGAAATCCTTCGGATTCAGCGCATTTCGCAGGGTGAAGCCCTTGACGACAGGGAGCGGCTTATGAAGCTTACTGCTATTGAGGAAATGCACCGTGAGCTTATGTTCTCTGCAAGACAGCGCTGTATTTCGGGAGAAAATCCGCCCCATATCTGGCAGGAGAATTATCCTGATGATTACGAAAAGGCTGTAAAGCTTTTCGGCGAAGAAGAGGTTGAAAAAGCTGAGCAGAAATACACCGCCGCTATGATAAATAAGCAGTGGATTGAGTATATCGAGTACACTTCCTCCCTCAAAAACGGCATACACCTTACCGCTATGGGCGGGAAAAAGCCATCGGAGGAGTACAATATCGCCTGCGGAGAGTATTACGAAGGGCTTGAAGATGAGCTTATCGGACTTATGGGCGAGGGACTTGCAGAGCTGCTGGAGAAATCTCCGGAAAAACTTAAAATTCCTGCGCCCAAGCGGGTTTTCACCTATCTTTTGGAGGATTCGGGAGACGAGCTTACAAAGAAGGGCTTTTTCCAGAAGCTTTTGGATGACGAGCTTCAGAATGACCCGGAATTTGCGGAATATTTCGTTGATGACGATGATGAGGAAGAGCAGGAATACGAAACCGAAGAAGCGGCGGAGGAAGAAGGACTGCCCCAAGAGGAAGAAAAAGAACAGGACGGCAAGGAAAAGGGCGGATTTTTTGCAAGGCTGTTTGGAAATAAGAAAGGCGGAAAAGGGTGACGAGAAGTCGTCAGATGCTAGGAAGCCGCAGGTCGGCTAGGCTTTGTGCCTGCCGACCTGTGGGTGACGACGCAGATGGCGGCTTATCGTCAGCCTGATGAAAATCAGAGGAAGATATGAGAACAATAGCAGCTATTGCTACCCCCATTGCTGAGGGCGGCATATCGGTTATACGAATTTCGGGGGATAAGGCGGCTGAGATTGCCGAAAAGGTCTTTGTCCCCGCAGGAAACACTAAAATCAGCGAAATGGCGGGCTATACCGCCTGCTACGGAGAAATACGGGACGGAGAAATACGGCTTGACGACGGGGTTCTTCTTATTTACAGAGCGCCAAGAAGCTACACCGGCGAGGAGGTTGCGGAAATCTCCTGCCACGGCGGGCTTTATATCACAAGACGAGTGCTTTCTGCCTGCTTTGCGGCAGGAGCTGCTCCTGCACAAGCGGGAGAATTTACCAAAAGAGCCCTGCTTAACGGCAAGCTTTCCCTGACGCAAGCGGAAGCTGTTGCGGATATAATCAGCGCACAGAACGAGCAGTTTTTGCTTGCAGGAAAGGCTCAGCGGGAGGGCGCTCTTTACCGCAGAATACGGGCGGTTGCAGACAAGCTTCTCTCAATCACATCACTTATTCAGGCGTGGATTGACTACCCGGACGAAATGGAGGACGAGTTTGACGGAAACCTTGAGGCGGAGAAGCTTTTGTCTGCCGAAAGGGAGCTTTCTGACCTGCTTTCCACCTATAATGCGGGGCAGCTGCTCCGTGAGGGCGTTCCCTGCGCTATTGCGGGGATACCCAATGCAGGAAAATCCACGATAATGAACCTGCTTTCGGGCAGGGAGAGAAGTATCGTTACCGATATTGAGGGAACTACAAGGGATATTGTGGAAGAAACGGTTATGTTAGGGGACGTAATGCTGCGGCTTGCAGACTGTGCAGGAATACGGGAAACAAGCGACCTTGTGGAAAGTATCGGCGTTGAGCGGATGATAAAAAAGCTTGAAGAAGCCGCTCTTGTGTTTGCAGTATTCGACGGCAGCCGACCTCTATGCGATGACGACCTGCGGCTTATTGACTTGCTTAAGGGCAAGAACACAATCTGCATTATCAATAAAAACGACCTGCCCCCAAAAACGGACAAAAAACGGCTAAGCGAGGCTTTCACGAGGATAATTGAAATTTCAGCAAAGGATTCTTCCTCCGCAGAAGTCATAGCTTCGGCAGTAAAGGAAGCGGCGGGGCTTACCGCCTTTGACCCGGCGGCGGGCTTTATCGCAAATCAGCGGCAGCGCTCCTGCGCCGAGGAAGCGAGAGCCTTTGTTCACGAGGCTTACACCGCCCTCATATCCGGAGTTACCCTTGACGCCGTGGGAATTATGTGCGAAAATGCCCTTAACAGGCTTTACGAGCTTTCGGGAGAAAATGCAGGAGAAGAAATAATCGACAGCGTTTTCAGCCGCTTTTGCGTGGGAAAATGATTTCCTTAACTGAAAATACGGCGAAATTTAGCTGAAATCCCTTGCTATAAGCGGTTTGGTGTGTTATAATAAAGTATTATCACTTTTAAGGAGGTACGATATGGCTTCTCATTATCCATTCTCACAAATCACCCCTCAGATTGAAGGGCTTGCGGCGCTTTGCACCGGCAACAGCAATATCGCCCCCGAGCTTTATCTGGAAAACAACGTTTACTGCGGACTGCGCGACCTTAACGGAAAGGGCGTTCTTACGGGACTTACCGAGATTTCGGAAATTGTTTCAAAAAGGAACGTAAACGGCGTAATGGAGCCCTGCGACGGCGAGCTTTACTACCGCGGAATTAACGTTAAGGACATCATCAAGGGCTTTATGGCGGACAACCGCTTCGGCTTCGAGGAAACAACCTATCTTCTGCTTTTCGGTCAGCTGCCTACGCAAAAGCAGTTAGACGACTTTATCCGCCTTATCGGAAATTACCGTCAGCTCCCCTCCTCATTTGTCAGGGATATTGTGCTTAAATCCCCCAGCGAAGACATTATGAACACCCTTTCAAGGAGCGTGCTTACCCTTTACGCCTACGACGATTACCCTAACGACCTTAGCGTGCCTAATGTTTTAAGGCAGTCCCTTGAGCTTATCGCTTTATTCCCTATGCTTGTAGTTTACAGCTATCAGGCTAAGCGCTACCTCATTGACGGCGACGGACTTATTATTCACCGTCCCCACAAGAGCCTTTCCATAGCGGAAAACATACTGCACCTACTAAGAGAGGACAGCAAGTATACCGAGCTTGAAGCGAGGGTGCTTGACCTTGCTCTTGTGCTTCACGCAGAGCACGGCGGCGGCAACAACTCAACCTTTACAACCCACGTTGTTACCTCCTCCGGCACCGACACCTACTCCGCAATTACTGCGGCGCTCTGCTCCCTTAAGGGACCCAAGCACGGCGGCGCTAACCTTAAGGTTATGGGTATGTTCGACGAGCTTAAGAAGGCAGTTAACGACTGGGAGGACGACGAGGAGATAACCGCATATCTTGAAAAGCTGCTTAACAAGGAGGCTTTCGACAGGAGCGGTCTTATCTACGGTATGGGACACGCAGTTTACTCAGTTTCCGACCCGAGAGCCCAGATTTTCAAGGGATACGTTGAAAAGCTTGCAGGCGAAAAGCAGATGGAAAAGGAATTCCGCCTTTATTCATCGGTAGAGCGGCTTGCGGCGGAGCTTATAGCGAAAAAGCGCCGTATCTATAAGGGCGTAAGCGCCAACATCGACTTTTACAGCGGCTTCTGCTACTCTATGCTGGGGCTTCCGATTGAGCTTTATACCCCTTTATTTGCAATTGCAAGAATTTCGGGCTGGTCTGCTCACCGCATAGAAGAGCTTATAAACGGAAAGAAGATTATCCGTCCCGCTTATATGAATGTCCAGCCGAGAACGGAGTATGTGCCGCTTTCGGAGAGAGAATAAATGTAAAGAAACGGGCTGATGCAGTATGCGCTGCAACAGCCCGTTTTTTGTGTGAGAGAAAAGATAAGCAGAGAGGAATAAGAGAAATAAGAGAGGACGCCTTTTTGAAAAGAAGCCTCGCAGCAAGCTGCGCAAAAACTTTC
>JBJERK010000274.1:0-9440 GCA_051882255.1 Ruminiclostridium sp. | reverse complement strand
CTATCGACGGAAAGAAGATTGCAATTCTTGTTGCAACCTCAGGCGATACGGGCAAGGCTGCTCTCGAGGGCTTCAAGGACGTTGAGGGCACCTGCATCACAGTTTTCTACCCCGAGGACGGCGTAAGCGATATGCAGAAGCGCCAGATGACCACACAAGAGGGCGGAAACGTTCATGTCTGCGCTGTCAAGGGCAACTTTGACGACTGTCAGAACGGCGTTAAGGCGATTTTCACAGACGATAAGCTTAAAGCCGAGCTTGAAAAGATGAACGTCGTTTTCTCCAGCGCAAACTCAATCAACTGGGGCAGACTTTCACCCCAGATAGTTTACTATATCTCCGCCTACGCTTCCCTTATAAAGAACGGGGAAATCGAGTACGGCGAAAAGGTAAATATCGTTGTTCCTACAGGTAATTTCGGCAACATTCTTGCCGCTTACTACGCTAAGCAGATGGGTATTCCCGTAAACAAGCTTATCTGCGCCTCCAACTCCAACAACGTACTTACCGACTTCATCAACACAGGCGTTTACGACAGAAACAGACAGTTCTACACAACTGTTTCTCCCTCTATGGATATACTTATTTCCAGCAACCTTGAGCGCCTTCTCTACCACCTTACAGGTGAGGACGACAAGCGGATTACCGAGTGGTTCACAAAGCTTTCAAAGGAAGGCAGATACGAGGTAACTCCCGGGGTTCTTGAAAAGATTAAGTCCGATTTTTATGCAGGCTGCTGTAACGACGAGGAAACAAAGGCTGCCATAAAGGAGGTATTCGAGGAATACTCCTATCTTATGGACACCCACACCGCCGTTGCATACAAGGTTTATAAGGACTACAAGGCTGCTACCGGGGACGAAACAAAGACGATAGTTGCTTCAACCGCAAATCCCTACAAGTTCGGCAAGGCTGTTTACAGCGCACTTGGCGGCGAAACCGAGGGACTTGACGAATTTACGATTATAGAAAAGCTTGAACAGCTGACAGGCACGAAAATGCCCGCGCCTCTTGCGGCTACAAAGAACAAGGCCGTAAGATTTACCGGTTCGGTTGAAAAGCAGGAAATGCCCGCCGTTGTTCTTGACTTCCTTAAGAAGTAATGAGCGTTTTCGCAATCGGCGACCTGCACCTGTCCCTTGGCTGCAACAAGCCTATGGATATTTTCAAGGGCTGGGACAACTACGTTGACAGGCTTCTTGAAAACTGGAACAGGGTTGTTTCCGAGGAGGACACAGTGGTAATTCCGGGGGATATTTCCTGGGCGATGAAGCTTGAGGATACCGAAAAGGACTTTCGCTTCATCAACGACTGCCTTAAAGGAAAGAAAATTATCCTTAAGGGCAATCACGACTACTGGTGGTCAACTCTGTCGAAAATGAAGGGCTTTTTAGCGGAAAAGGGCTTCGATAAAATCAGTATTCTCAGCAACAACGCTTTTCTTGCCGAGGGCGTCTGCATTGTGGGCACCCGTGGCTGGATAAACGACGGAAGCGACCCCTGCGACGAGAAGGTGCTGAACCGTGAGGAGGGGCGGCTTCGTATGTCGGTTCAGGAGGGGCTTAAGCTTGGCGGCGAGCTTACCGCCTTTATCCACTACCCGCCTATCTACAACGGCGAGCGCAATCAGCGTATTCTCTCGGTTTTGCAGGAGTACGGGATAAAGCGCTGCTACTACGGTCACGTTCACGGCGTTGGTCACCGCTACGCTTTTCTCGGAAAGGACGGGGAAACGGAGTACCGTATGATTTCAGCGGATTATCTGGGTTTTATGCCGCTGAAAATAGAATAAAAGCTGATTTTTCTGTGAAAACCGGATATTTTTCAAAAAATACTGGAAATTATAAAAATTTTATGATATAATTTTAAAGAATATTAATTGGAGGACTTTTAAAAATGGAAATCATTTCAAACAACAAGACCGCTGCAAACACCGTTGAAGCGGAAATCAGGGTAAATGCAGCAGATTTTGAAGCCGCAGTTCAGGCTACCTACTTAAAGCAGAGAAAGAACATCACAATCCACGGCTTCAGAAAAGGCAAGGCAACAAGAAAGATGATTGAAGCTCAGTACGGCGAGCAGGTTTTCTACGAGGACGCTGTAAACAGCATTTATCAGAAGACTGTTGCAGAGGCAATCGACGAGCTTAAGCTTGACGTTGTTGATATTCCCAAGACTGAGGTTGCTTCCGTTACAAAGGAAGAGGGCGTACTCTTCAAGGTAACCTTTACCGTTAAGCCCGAGGTTAATATTTCCGGCTACAAGGGATTAAAGGTAGAAAAAACAGTCAAGACTATTACAGACGAGGACGTTGACAAGGAAGTTGACAGAGTTAGAAACTCCAACGCAAGAATTATCGACGTAACAGACAGACCCGCTGAAAACGGCGATACAGTAGTATTCGACTTCGAGGGCTTCTGCGACGGCGAGGCGTTCGAGGGCGGCAAGGCTGAAAAGTTCAGCTTAGAGCTTGGAAGCGGCAGATTTATCCCCGGCTTTGAGGACCAGATTGTGGGCAAGAGCATTGACGAGGACTTCGACGTTAACGTAACCTTCCCCGAGGATTACAATGCAGAAAACCTTGCAGGCAAGCCCGCAGTATTCAAGTGCAAAATCCACGAAATCAAGGGCAAGGAGCTTGCAGAGCTTGACGACGAGTTTGCAAAGGACGTAAGCGAATTTGATACTCTCGACGAGTACAAGGCTGACGTTAAGGCAAAGCTTGAGGAATCCGCTCAGAAGCGTGCTGAAAACGAGCTCAGCGATACTCTTGCAGAAAAGGTTGCTGAAATCTTAGAGGGCGAAATCCCCGAGGCTATGTATGAAAACCGTATCAGCGATATGCTCCGTGAATGGGAATACAGAAACAGATACGCAGGCGTAACTCTCAACGACTACCTCAAGTACACAGGTATGACCCTCGACCAGTTCAAGGAGGGCTTCAGAAAGCCTGCTGAAATTCAGGTAAAGCTCAGACTTGCACTTGAAAAAATTGCAGAGCTTGAAAATATCGAGGTTGACGACGCAGCTTTAGAGGCTGAGTACGCTAAGCTTGCTGAAGAGCACAAGATGGACGTAGAAAAGGTTAAGTCGGTTATCTCCGCAGAAAGCCTTTCCAAGGACATCAAGGCTGAAAAGGCATTCGACCTCGTAAAGGAAACCGCAGAGGTTACCGAAACAGAGGCTAAGGACTGATAACCATATATAATATCAGAGCTTCGGTAAGAGGCTCTGATATTTATATAGGTGACAAATAAGAATAATGTCGAAAAGGGGAAAGCCCCAGAAAGAAAGGAATGGTAATCTATGGATTTTATGAGTCTTGTACCGACCGTCATTGAACAGACAGGCAGAGGCGAGCGCGCTTACGATATTTACTCCCGCCTGCTCAACGACAGAATTGTAATGCTTAACGACGAGGTTAACAATGTAACAGCAGGTCTTGTTGTGGCTCAGCTCCTTTTCCTTGAAGGTCAGGACCCCGAAAAGGACATCTGCCTTTACATCAACAGCCCCGGCGGCTCAATCTCCGACGGTATGGCGATTTACGATACAATGAACTACATCAAGTGCGACGTATCCACAATCTGTATGGGTATGGCGGCTTCTATGGGTTCTTTTCTTCTTGCAGCAGGCGCAAAGGGCAAGAGAATTGCGCTTCCCAACAGCGAGATTATGATTCACCAGCCCTCAGGCGGAACAGGCAGAGCCCAGGCTTCCGATATTGAAATTCACGCAAATCACATTATCCGTATCAAGAAGAAGATGAACACCCTTCTTTCCGAAATGACAGGTCAGCCTATCGAGGTAATCGAAAGAGATACCGACAGGGATAACTTTATGACTCCCCAGCAGGCGCTTGAATACGGACTTATCGACAAAATTATCGAAAAACGCTAACAGATAAGAGAAAGGATTTTTATGCTCAGATGCAGTTTTTGCGGCAAGGGCGACGATAAGGTTGCAAGAATGCTGTATTCCAACAATGCGGCAATATGCAGCGAGTGCGTTATCGCCTCCTACCGTATGCTTGCAGAGGAAGGCGAGGTTGATCCTCCTGCACCAAGAAAGAAAACCACCGGTTCAAACGGCAGAAAGGCGCCCAAGGGCGTAGTTAAGCCCGCCGAAATCAAGGCGGTTCTCGACCAGTACATCATCGGTCAGGAGGAAGCCAAGAAAACCCTCTGCGTTTCCGTTTACAACCACTATAAGCGTACTCTTGCAAACGACGACCCGGGCACGGGAATTGAGCTTCAGAAGAGCAACGTGCTGCTTTTGGGACCTACCGGCGTAGGTAAGACGATGCTTGCCCAGACCCTTGCAAGGGTTCTTCACGTTCCCTTTGCAATCGCCGACGCAACAACGCTTACTCAGGCGGGATATGTTGGCGAGGACGTTGAAAACGTACTGCTGCGTCTTATCCAGGCGGCAGATTACGACATAGAGGCGGCAGAGCACGGAATTATTTACATTGACGAAATCGACAAGATTTCCCGCCGTTCCGAAAATACATCAATCACAAGGGACGTAAGCGGCGAGGGCGTTCAGCAGGCGCTGCTCAAAATCGTTGAGGGTACTGTTTCAAACGTTCCTCCTCAGGGCGGCAGAAAGCACCCCAATCAGGAGTTTATACAGATTGACACAAGAAATATCCTGTTTATCTGCGGCGGCGCATTCGACGGAATTGACAAGACTATCTCCGCCCGCATAAATTCCTCATCTCTCGGCTTTGGCTCAGAGCTTGCAGACAAGAGCGAAATGTCCCTTACTAAGGCATTCCACGCAGTTGAGCCTGACGACCTTGTAAAGTACGGAATTATCCCCGAGCTTGTGGGACGTCTGCCTGTAATTGCAGTTTTAGACGAGCTGGACGAGGACGCTCTTATCAAGATTCTCGTTGAGCCTAAGAACGCTATCGTTAAGCAGTACAGCTACCTGTTCAGCCTTGACGGGGTAGAGCTTGAAATCGAAACCGAGGCGCTAAGGGAAATTGCAAGAAAGTCAATTCAGCGCAAAACAGGCGCAAGAGGACTTCGTACAATCCTTGAGAATATTCTGAACGAAACAATGTTCGAGTCCCCAAGCGATGAAACGGTAGTCAAGGTAGTGGTAACAGCCGACTGCGTAAAGAACGGCAAAAAGCCGGAAATTATCCACGGCGAAAAGAAAAAAGCGCTTCCGAAGCAGGGCAGCAGAAAGCCTGTCGGGGAGAGCAAGTGATAACGTTTACAATCCCGCTGTTAAGGGAAATTTCCCCTTGCAAAAAATAGCTTCTGTAAGTAAAATGTATTGAAAATTCAGTATATTTTTAGTGCAGAATTTATATTGAAAAGGGCGGGAAAATAAGCTATAATAATAACACAAAGTTAATCGGGAGGTGTTTTTATGGGCGGTCTTACAGCGTATATTGCGCAGCTTTCAACAAATATGTCGCAGTATAACGTACAGTCTCAGGTTTCGACCTCGATGCTGAAAAAGACTATGGACGCGCAGGAAACAGCAAGCGCGCAGCTCATCGAAAACCTGTCTGAAATGGCGCCGCCTGCGGACGGCAGAGGTGCTCTTCTTGATGTAAGAGCATAAATCGGGTTTTCCGATGAAGTAAAAGAATAGAGCGCACAGCCCCGTGCGCTCTGATTTTTTATAAAGGCAACCTCTAAAAAACACCGGCTAACGCCTTAGCACCTCATCTGCTTGCATATTTTCCGTCATCTTGCGCAGAAATCCCTTGACATACACAAAGTATGCCTGCGGAATTTCTACACAAGCTGACGCAAAATCTGACTGCGCATCTGAGGCACTATGTTTTTTATAGGTAGCCTAAAGTCAGATTCTGCCCAAAATCGTTATTTTTTTCTCAATTCTGTTAATTTTTTTAATTATTATCCGATAATACTATTGAGGTTTTCTCAAAATTTTTACTGAAGGAGCAGAAAAATGAAGAGTATAAGAACCAAAATAATCGTAACCTTTGTTATTACCGCCTCCGTACTGGTGCTTGCCTTAGGGCTTTTCACAACCCTTTCGTCCTACAACGGCGCATTGGAGCTGGCTAAGGAAAGCATGAACTCCTATGCGAAGCTGGCGGCGGAGCGCATTTCCTACGAGGTAAAATCCTATTCGAATATTGCCGCAGATCTTGGCGGAAATCCCGAATTTTCCGACCCAACCTCCGATTCTGATACAAAAAAGGCGCTTTTGGACTCCTTTGTGAAATATTACGGACTTGAGAGAGGCAATATAATCGCTTCAGACGGAAAAAGCATTTTCGACGGCAAGGACTACACAGACAGAGTTTATTTTGGGAAGGCTATGGAGGGGCAGCCCTACGTTTCCGACCCTGTTGTGTCCAAAATAACGGGGCAGATGACCATAATTATAGCTGCGCCTCTCTGGGAAAACGGAACGATAGGCGGAACTCCTGCGGGCTGCGTATACATAGTGCCAAAGGAAACCTTCCTTATAGATATTCTGAACTCAATAACCTTCAGCAGCACCTCCGACTCCTACATAATCAGCAAGGACGGAGTTACAATTGCAAATCACAGTCTTGAGGAAACCGCTCAGGAGATAAACATTGAAAAGCTTGCCGAAACCGACCCGAAATACGCAGAAAGAGCTGCAATCCACGCAAAAATGCGCAGCGGCGAGGATGGCTTTGAGCGCTACAACGAGGATGGGCTGAGATATATCGCCTATATCCCGATTGACTGCGCTTCCGGCGGCTGGACCTACGCACTTACGGCGAGCCACTTCGACCTTATCGGCACCTCCACCACCATTTTTGTAATATCAATGGTTTTCGTGGTAATTTCTATTATAGTAGTTGTTATTGTTGCAGTAAGAATAGGCGCGGGAATAGGCAATCCTATAAAGCTTTGCTCTGCCCGTCTTGACAGCCTTGCAGAGGGCGACCTTACAAGTCCTGTCCCCGAGTCAAAGAGAAACGACGAGATAGGGGTGCTTACCGCTGCAACCGGAAGTATTGTAACCAATATGAACGCTGTAATTTCCGATATGCACAGGATACTTTCCGCTATGGCGCAGGGAGATTTCGGGGTTGATACTTATGTAAATGCAGCAGCCTACAAGGGAAACTTTGAGGAGCTGCTTACCTCCGCCGAACAGATTAGAAGCGACTTAAGTACTGCCCTCGGCAGGATAAACACAGGTGCAGAGCAGGTTGCCGCAGGTTCGGGACAGGTTTCCGCAGGCGCCCAGTCCCTTTCTGCCGGCGCAACCACTCAGGCTACCTCGGTAGATGAGCTTGCGGAGGCGATTAACAGGATTTCCGAGCAGATTAAGGTAACCGCCGAGCATGCTGCTGCTGCCAAAAAGGAAAACGAAAATACAAACGAAGAGCTTGCGGTCTGCAATCATCAGATGGAGCGCATGGTTGCCGCTATGGACACCATCACCGACAAGGCCAACGAGATAGGAAAGATTATAAAGGCAATCGAGGACATCGCCTTCCAGACCAACATTCTTGCTCTTAATGCAGCCGTTGAGGCAGCGAGAGCAGGCGAAGCGGGCAAGGGCTTTGCGGTAGTTGCCGACGAGGTAAGAAACCTTGCGGGTAAGAGTGCAGAGGCAGCAAGCAGCACCACAAGGCTGATTGAAGAAACTGTCCGGGCAGTAGAGGAAGGCTCAAGACTTTCCGATGAAACGGAAAAATCCCTGCTTAAGGTAGTCGAAAACTCCGCCCGTGCCCTTGACTCGGTTTCAAGGATTTCAGGCGCAACAGCTCAGCAGGCAGAGGCGATTAACGATGTTTCACAGGGAATAGACAGGATTTCCGGCGTAGTTCAGACCAACTCTGCCACCGCCGAGGAAAGCGCCGCAGCCAGCGAGGAGCTTTCAAGTCAGGCAGATACCCTTAAATCCCTTGTGGGCGGGTTTAAGTTTTAAGATAAGATAACAGGTGAAGCCGCTTCCGATTTTAGTCGGGGCGGCTTTTTGCTGTTTTAGTTGACTTTTTTAACGGGTGTGATATAATTTATCTCATTGATAAATCAGAGCCTATCCTTTATAAGCAATTGCATCTATTTGGAACTTAATACCCTCTCTTATAAAATCCGATGTAAAAGCTTTGCGAACAGGATATTTTCCTTTGAAACGCTGCTTGATAATTTCAGGAAGTACATTCAAATCGTTAATATCTTTGAATAAACAATCCATTTTTACAACATCATCTAATCCTAAATCTACCATAGCAAGCCTGTTCTCTAATGCAGTGAACGCACCGTTAATTTGCGCCTCAATTGATTCACCATCATTAGCCATACAATATCCTACAAATATATAATCGCCGGCTTCAATAATTGTTGAATCCGCCCAAAATTCGTCCACATCAATTCGCTTAATCCCGCTCATAAATATATCCTCCGTATTTTGTTATTAATTTGATAGAGAAATTCCAATTTTCCTCTTATACACTCCGCCCGAAAAGCCCGGGAAAGCTTTTCGGGCGTAATTTTTTTGCCCCGTTCAGTCCCCCACCGCATTCGGAATGGTATTCGGGTGCAGCTTCTTCGGCAGCGGAACATCTGCAAGCAGGCATGCAAGCTCCACCGACTCCCTGCCGTATTTTTTTCTTATCCTCTCCATAGCCGACTCTGCCGAGGAAACCTTGTCTATTGCGGCGCAGTCGGTATTAAAATTCAGCTGCTTTGGTGCGGCGCTGTCGGTAAGGTTTATGGCACGAACAGTGAGCGAACGAACATGTGCGTGCCAGTCATAGCTTTTCACGAACAGTTCGTAGGCACACTCGTAAATGTCACGGAAGTTCTGTGTAGGGAAGGGAAGGCGGCACTGGTACTGCTGCACGCAGAGAAACTTATCCCGTACCGCAATCTGCACACCCTCGGCGAAAAGCCCGTGACTGCGGAGCTTGCAGCCTATATCCTGAGAAAGGCGGATAAAAACCGTCCGAACAGCCCCGTTGCCCTCTAAATCAGCGGAGCAGGTGGTACCGTGACCGATACTTTTTATCGGCGGCGCAAAGTTCATTTCGCTGACGGGGGAGTTGTCCAGCCCGTTTGCCGAAAGCCAGATATACCGCCCGCATTTTCCCAGCTTTCTTTCGAGAAAATTGGGATTTGCCGCCGCAAGGTCGCCTATTGTTTCGATGCAGTATTTCTTAAGGGTTTCAGAAGTTCTCCTGCCCACGCCAAGCATATCCGAGGCAGGCAGGTTTCTGAGCATTTCCCGAAAACCGCTTTCGGGAATAACCGTTACAGCGTCCGGCTTTTTCATATCCGAGCCAAGCTTTGCGAAAACCTTGTTGAAGCTTACGCCGATTGATACGGTAAGCCCGGTTTCTGCCTTCATACGGGCACGGATTTCCTCGGCGATAGTTTCTCCGCTGCCGAAAAGCCGCAGACTGCCCGTAACGTCGAGCCAGCATTCGTCCATACCGAAAGGCTCAATCAAATCAGTAT
>JBJERK010000273.1:0-2386 GCA_051882255.1 Ruminiclostridium sp. | reverse complement strand
TTTGATATTCTCCCGCTCCTCAACTGCTGCAATAATAATATCCAGAATTGTTATAAAAATGCAGGGCAGGTACAGTTCAGAGGGACCTACGCTGTCCTCTACTGCCGCATACAAAGAAGCAAAACCGCCGTAAACCACAAGCGTTCCGATAAAGCCAAGTATAGACATAACCGCCGCAGTTTTATGCATTTTGCAGAGAATAAGGGCGGCGGGAATTACATAGCCTATAACCGAAACGATAAGCCACAGCACTATTACGTATGACTCCGCAATATCCTTCGGCACGATTTCCGAGCCGGTAAGCAGTATTGCAACCGGAAAGAAAACACCGAAAAAAACTCCCCATATACAGGTAAGTCCTGTTTCAACCACTTTTAAAATTATTGATAAAATTTTCATAAAACAATCAATCTCCGAATATATATAATATGTGTTCTGATGTTGTATATATGATAACACATTTTTGTCAAAAAGGCAATATGCTGTTTTAAAAACTTCCTGTCATATAAAAATCCTCTTTGCAGATATTATTAAGGCAGAAGCAAAAATCAGTACGGACGTAAAAACGGGAAAAACAGGAAAGGTTTTGGGGAAATGAAAGGTTTTTCGGGATTTATAAATATATACGCCGCCGCTGCCGCCGCAGTCTGCGTTATGGGGCTTGGAGCTGTATTTATGGGGGCGCAGGCTTCTCCGGACGCAGTTGAATGTGCGGAGTGCGGGGAGCGCAGAACGGTTATTCCCTGCGGAACGCCCTTCGGGATAAAAATGCTGACAGACGGGGTTATAGTTACGGATTTCGGCTGCGTTGATGCAGGAACAAGCCAGATTTCTCCCGCTGAGGCGGCGGGAGTCAAGAAAGGTGATGTTATAACCGCAATCAACGGTAATGCGGTAAGCGACAGCATAGAGCTTTCCGAAGCTGTACAGGACAACCCGTCGCAGTGCAGGATTGACCTTATCCGGGGAGATGAGGCGATAACGGTTTATGCGAAGCCTGCGGTTTCGGAAAAGGACGGGCAGTACAAGCTGGGACTATGGACCAAGGACAGCTGCGCAGGAATAGGTACAATGACATTCTACGATACTGAAACGGGGATTTTCGGCGGACTCGGACACGGAGTAAGCGACAGCGCTTCGGGAGTGAGACTGCCGCTGCTGAGCGGAGAAACTACGGCGGTAACCATAACCGACGTTATCAAGGGCGGAAGCGGCTCTCCGGGTGAGCTTTGCGGGGCGTTTATCTCGGACAGGGAGACGGGAACAATACTCCTTAACAGCGAGTACGGCGTTTTCGGAAAGGCGGAAACTGCGCCTATTCTCAATAAGGAAATAGAAATCGCTCACAAGGACGAGGTGCAGACGGGAAAGGCGGTTATCTATACCACAACCGGCGGAATGACGCCGGAGGAATACGAAATCGAGATTGTGAGCATTGACAAAAACAGCTCCTCCGCCGTAAGGAATATGACTATCCGTGTAACGGACAAGGAGCTGCTTGCTAAGACCGGCGGTATTGTTCAGGGCATGAGCGGAAGCCCGATTATACAGAACGGCAGGCTTGTTGGTGCGGTGACCCACGTTCTTGTGAAGGACTCGGCTATGGGGTACGGGGTATTTGCGGAGAATATGTGCGGAATACTTGACAGTGGGATTGAGTGAGAGAAAACAGAAAAACAGCCCGATAAGTGTGGGAGCTTATCGGGCTGTTAACATAATATGAAATTAATCTTCTCCTAATTTCAGCGCCTTATTGATATTGATTTTCTTAATAATACCGCCGAGTATTGCAAAGCCTCCGCCAAGCATAATCACGATTATAATGTAAAGCTTTATGAAATCGCTTTGTGAAGCAGCAACCATAAAGGGCGGCACCTGCTCAATCGGACTGTACATTGAACGGAACAGGGGCACAAACAAATCGCTTACCGCTCCGCCGATTATAAATGCGGCGGCAATTGAAACTCCCGATACTAAAAGCTGCTCGCAGCCGATTATTCCGATTATCTCCTTAAAGGTCATACCCATAGCCCGCAAAATACCGAATTGCAGGGTCCTGCCCTTAATAGACAAAATCCAGTAGATAAGAAATCCGATAATCGTCATTATCATAATTACCGTAAAGCTTAAGGTAAGCGCACCGTTCATTCCCTGTAACTGGGGCTCATTCTTTTCGGCAATTATAAGCTGGGAAGCGTCGGTAATCGTTTCAATCGGTATGCGCTTTGCAGAAATATCGTCGTAAAGGGCACGGCTGGTTGCGCCCTCCTCAAGGTCAATCCATACCTGATAGGGCTCCATATCCGTTACCGTGCTTGTGTAGTAGTAATTCATAACCGCAAAGCAGTTCTGCGCAAAGCTTTCGCTTTCGGTCTGCTCCTCGGGC
>JBJERK010000272.1:0-2402 GCA_051882255.1 Ruminiclostridium sp. | reverse complement strand
GGGATAAGAACATTTTCAGCGCCGTGCTTGCTTATATCAATATACTTTTCAAAATCGTTGTATGTGTTGACGGACACTTCACTTTCATATCTTTTATAAAGCTCGGTATCGTCCTCGGCTTCAAGTATGTAAGAGAAATGATGCTCAATGCCGTAAGATGTATCCTTAGCATAAGTAAGGATATTACGAAGTCCCTGCTCCGCACTTTTGCGTGGATTGATACTTGCTTCTCTCAGCTCCTCAAAATCCTTGTTGTAAACTGTTTCCAAATAGGTTTTGAATGCCACCATTTTTAAATTATCCCTGATTTTGTCTTTGAGTCCCATAAGAATTCTCCTTTTCTTTTTTAATATATTATTACCGAATGACTGCTGAACTTGTCATTTTACAGAAAAAGGGCAGTACATTTCGGTTATAAACAAGAAAAATATCTGATTTTAATATATCATATAGAATGTGACAAAACCGTGACAAACGGGTCACAAAAGTCACAGCAGGATTTGTTGATATTCAGAAGTGCTGTATGATATACATAATGCCCGGCGAACAAACCATTGTACCATTGGGTAAGTGGCAAAAATTAATAATAAATTTGATAAAGACAGTCTAAAAGCTAGTTTGGAATTGTCTTTTTATTGCAGGATTGCGTGGTTTGTAACGGTTTTGTCACATAGAGTATGATATAATAAATAATAAGAATAAATATTTTGACAGAACAAAGCTGGATTGCTGCCTTGAAACTCTTGATGAAAAGAATATTGCCCTATATGAGCATTTCGGCTTTGAGCTTATGGAAAGTTCAAAGCTGCCCGATTCCCGGCTGGCGGTTTATTCAATGCTCAGAAAAGCAAAGAAATAATTCATAATACAATATCTGCAATCGTTTTTTCGGGGAAGCAAGGTGATAACGGTGGCGCATTATTTAACTAAAGAAAACTGCAAAATAGAAAAGAAGCATTATTCCGTGCTTATCCGCTTTGTCAATGAATGGGAGGAAGCCTTCTGGAATAATGACAATCCTGAGCAGAAGATTCTTTGCGATTCCGCAAGGTATTACATCGGGATTTCTCTGTTTAAAGCCTACAATCAGATTGTGGCAAACACACTGGACAGCCTTTACAATCGGGAGCTGGCAAGCGCATATCGTCTTTTTCCATCGGAGAAGCTTCGTACTGCAATACAAAACGCCTTTGAAACGGAACGAACGTTATACAGCGATACCCTTGGAACCTGGTGCGATTATCGTGATACATCTGCTCCTGCTTCGGCAATGAACGGGTATTGTTCGGGAGCGCCAGGTATGGGAAGCGTTTATCTTAAGCTGCACGGCTGGGGAATTACCGACTTCGACAATGATTTGGAAAAGGCAATAAGCAAGGTTGTTTCAACTGAAATAATGCCCCGTGACCATTACTGCTGCGGAAACAGTTCGTCAATAGAGTTTCTGCTTGACGCAGGAAGAGAGCTTAACCGCCCCGACCTTTCAGAAGCTGCTCTGCGCCGTTTAAACGAGGTTGCAGAACGCAAGGCGGCAACAGGCGAATATACCTTCCTGCCCGAAAGATACGAAAATTATAGCCCGCCGGGGCTTATGAACGGTTTAAGCGGCGTCGGGCATGTATTGTTAAAAGCAGATAATTCTTTAATGAATTGTCTTTTTATATAATGTAATTTCAAGGAGGTTTTGCTATGAAAACAATCGAAGAACTTTACAACGAGGTTATGGTAAGCGAGGAGCTTAAAAAGGAATTTCTTGCATTAAAGCCCGAGGAAGTGGAGGGCTTTACGGAAAAGTACGGCTGCAAGGCTACGCTTGACGAGAAAAGCGCCGCTTCCGGCGAGCTTTCCGACGAAGAAATCGGGTAGGTTGCAGGGGGAAAGACCGCCGATGCAGGTGAAATATTGGCATCTATCTTTACATCTGGAACATATTGTGCATTTGTAGCAGCTTGTAGTGTCCGCAGCGGAAAATGTGGAACTGCTATTGAAGGCGAAGGATTTCTCTGTGAAGAATAACAATAAATAAATTACGGAGGTTTTCCATGAAAACAATCGAAGAACTTTACAACGAAGTTATGGCAAGCGAAGATTTAAAGCATGAATTTCTTGCATTAAAGCCTGAGGAAGTCGAAAGCTTTGCGGAAAAGTATGGCTGTAAGACTACCCTTGACGAGATAAAGTCTTTTCTGACAGAGAAAAGCGCCGCTTCGGGTGAGCTTTCCGACGAGGAAATTGAGCAGATTGCAGGTGGAAAGAGCGGTGGTGATATAGCGCTTTCTATTGGATTATTTGGCATTGGCTGTTTGTTTGTTTAACAGCAGAAAGTGCCGCTAAGAGTAAACGCGGTACAACTATTGGAGTCGAAAAAACAGCCAAAGCATAATTATGGAGGTGTCAATATG
>JBJERK010000271.1:0-9544 GCA_051882255.1 Ruminiclostridium sp. | reverse complement strand
GCGAAACGCAACAGATTTACAGTCTGCCCCCTTTGGCCACTCGGGAACGCTTCCTTATATTCATATAGCATAAAAATGGAGCTGGTGGACGGACTCGAACCCCCGACCTGCTGATTACAAATCAGCTGCTCTACCAACTGAGCTACACCAGCTTTTTAAGACTTGATTATTATAACACAGTTTTCGGGGCTTGTCAATAGTTTTTTTGAAATTTGAAAGAATTTGCCGAAATTTATTGAATAAGGGCTATTATAAACATTATTTGACAATTACTGCAATTCATAGTATAATATTATAGTTGTATTGCGGCTGTCAGAACCTGCCCAAAGCGCATATAGTAAAAAAGGTATCTTAGCTTTTACCGGAAGGCGGTGGCTTTATGCAGGTTCTGTACTTTTTTGCTGTTATTTTTTTCGGAATTTTCGGCGCGGCTGTTTTTCTGCGGATAATTTACTGCGCCCTTGTTTCGCTGTGCCGCAGGAGATACACGGCAAAAAGCCGAAATAGAATTGCC
Source organism: Ruminiclostridium sp. (assembly GCA_051882255.1). Lineage (GTDB taxonomy): Bacteria > Bacillota > Clostridia > Oscillospirales > Ruminococcaceae > Ruminiclostridium_E. The sequence goes on along the minus strand of JBJERK010000271.1, from coordinate 9,030 downwards.
GATAATCCTCTGTCAAAGGAAAGGAATGATAAATAATGCGGGAAAACCCCTCTGCCATGGAAACTATCTGCGGCACAGCCGAGGAAATCATATATAAAAACTCCGAAAACGGCTACATAGTTATAACTCTCGACTGCGAGGGTTCTCCCCTTACCGCCGTTGGAAATCTGGGGGATATAGTTGAGGGAGAGTCCCTTAAGCTTACGGGAAGCTATGTTTCCAACGCAAAGTACGGCCGCCAGTTCAAGGCAGTTGCCTGTGAAAGAACTCTGCCCACAACTGCGGAGGAAATAAGGCGCTACCTTGGAAGCGGCATAATCAAGGGAGTTGGCCCTGCTATGGCGAAAAAAATCGTTGACGCCTACGGAACGGAGTCCCTTGAAATAATAGAAAATGACCCTGTCCGCCTTGGTGAGCTTAACGGAATTACCGCCGACAAGGCGCTTTACATAGGAAACGAGTTCAAGCGGCTATGCGGTATGAAGGTAATCGTTGAATTTCTCCAGAAATACGAGATAAGCCCCGTTACCGCCGCTCTTGTGTGGCAGGAATTTGAGGGTGACAGCATAAAGCTTGTAAAGGAAAACCCCTACCTGCTCTGCTGTAATGACTTTGAGGTGGATTTTTCTGTTGCAGACAGAATAGCCTTCGACCTTGGACTGTCAATGGAGAGCAAGAACCGCATTAAAGCGGGAATTGCTTATGTTCTGCGGGAAAACAGCTACGAGGGGCACACCTGCCTGCCAAAAAATAAGCTATGCGAAATAGTCTGTCGGGTAATCCGGGTTTACGAGGACGATTTTGACAGCGCCCTTTACGAGGGCGTCAGCGAGGGAATCTTTGCTGAGCTTGAAATGAATAACAGAACATATATTTTCCTCTCAGAGTACTATACTGCCGAAACCTATATTGCTGAAAAAATAAGGATTATGCTTAAGCTTTCCGCTCCCCTTGAAAAGGACTACTCGGAGGAAATTGACGGAGTAGAATGGACTGAGGGAATACACTATGAGGCGCTTCAGCGGGCGGCTATAAATGCCGCTATGGGAAATAATCTGTTCATACTGACCGGCGGCCCCGGAACAGGTAAAACCACAACCCTCAACGCCATTATTCAGCTTTGTAAAAGTAAGCGGAAAAGGCTTCTTTTAGCCGCACCAACGGGCAGAGCGGCTAAGCGTATGTCAGATCTTACGGGACAGCCCGCAAAAACCATTCACCGTATGCTTGAGGTTGATTTTTCCAAGAAATCGGGTAAGCTGAAATTCAAGCATAACGAGCTTAATCCCCTTTCAGCCGACGTTATAATAATAGACGAGATGTCAATGGTGGACGTGCTTTTGTTTGAGGCTCTTTTAAGAGCAGTAAAGCCCGAATGCAAGCTTATTCTTGTTGGCGACTCCAATCAGCTTCCCAGCGTGGGCGCAGGAAATGTACTGCGGGATCTTATAGCGACAGGTCTTATCCCAACAATTGAGCTTAAGGAGATTTTCAGGCAGGCGGCTGAAAGCCTTATTATAACAAATGCCCACAGCATAGTAAGAGGAGAAATGCCCGAGCTTAACAACAGGAAAAAGGACTTCTTCTTTATGCCGACGGCAAGCGACGAGGATACCGCTGCAACCGTACTTGAGCTTGCAAGAACAAGGCTTCCGAAGTCCTACAGCTATTCCCCTATTGACGATATACAGATTTTATCCCCCACAAAAATGGGAACGGCAGGAACAAAGGAGCTTAATAAGGCGCTTCAGCTCGCCCTTAATCCTCCTGCACGCAATAAAAAGGAGCTTAAGTTCTTTGATGTTGCCTTCCGTACAGGCGACAAGGTTATGCAGATTAAAAACGACTATGACGTTGTGTGGAAAAAGGGTGCAGAAAACGGAACGGGGATTTTTAACGGGGACATCGGTATTATAACCGACGTTGATACCCAGAACAATATTCTTCATATAGACTTTGACGGCAGGAATGCTGTTTATACCTCGGAAATGCTGAATAAGCTTGAGCACGCCTACGCAATAACAATCCACAAAAGCCAGGGCAGCGAGTACAAGGCGGTAATTATGCCGATTACGCCCTTTACGCCACAGCTTTTGTACAGAAATCTGCTCTATACCGGAGTTACCCGTGCCAAGGAAATTCTTATAATTGTGGGCAGTCGTTCAGCTGTCACAGAAATGGTGAACAACGACAAGAAAACAAGGCGGTATTCCTGCATAAGGCATCTGCTGAGCGAAAACGAATAAAGTAAAGCTCCCGGAAATCGGGAGCTTTTGTTCTTGTATTTTGATTTTATGAACAATCAGTGAAGCTTACGCTTGTCTATTACTCTTACAGCCTTACCCTCAACTCTCGGTATGCTCTTAGGCTCAACAAGAGTAATTTTCGGAGAAATTCCGAGAGTGGACTCAATAGCGCTCTTTATCTGTCTTTCAGCGGCGCTGATGTCCTTCATTGTATCGGAGAACATTTCCTCTGTAAGCTCAATTTTAACCTCGAAGGTATCAACATTGTTTACACGGTCAACAACAATCTGATAGAAAGGCGCAGTACTGCCAAAGGAAAGAAGAACGCTTTCAATCTGGGTCGGGAATACGTTTACGCCTCTTATAATAAGCATATCATCTGAACGGCCTCTGGGCTTCAGCATCTTTACAAGTGTTCTTCCGCAGGAACAGGGCTTTCTTGAAAGCACGCCGATGTCACGGGTTCTGTAACGGATGAGAGGGAACGCCTCCTTGGTTATGCAGGTGAACACAAGCTCGCCCTGTTCACCCTCGGGGAGAACCTCTCCGGTATCGGGGTCGATTGTTTCTACGATAAAGTTGTCCTCGTTTATGTGCATGCCCGTCTGTTCTTCACATTCAAAGGCAACGCCGGGACCAACTACCTCGGTCAGACCGTATATGTCAAGCGCTTTTAAGCCAAGCTTGTTTTCAATATCCTTACGCATTTCCTCCGTCCAGGGTTCTGCTCCGAAAAGACCCGCCTTTAGCTTGATGTCCTCCTTTGTAATTCCCTCTTCCTCCATTGTTTCCGCAAGATAAAGAGCATAGGAAGGCGTGCAGCAGATAACCGTTGAACCGAAATCCTTAATAATATTAATCTGGCGCTTGGTGTTGCCCGTAGAAACAGGAATAACCGTCATTCCTATCTTTTCAGCGCCGCCGTGAAGTCCTAAGCCTCCTGTAAAAAGACCGTAGCCGTAGGAAACGTGCATAAAGTCCTTTTCATCTGCACCTGCTGCAGTAAGGGCTCTCGCACAGCACTCCGCCCACATATCAAGGTCGTTCTGGGTGTAACCAACTACAATCTGCTTTCCTGTTGTTCCCGAGGAAGCGTGCAGACGGACAACCTTATCCATGGGAACCGCAAACATACCATAGGGGTATGTATCACGAAGGTCCTGCTTGTAGGTAAAGGGCAGCTTCTTAAGGTCATCAACAGTTCTGATGTCCTCGGGCTTTACTCCTGCTGCGTCCATTCGCTCCCTGTAAAGAGGAACGTTTTCGTAAACTCTCTTTACCGTTTTTGACAGGCGGAAGCTTTGCAGAGCCTGCATTTCATAGCGCTCTGCACACTCCATATCCTTGTTCCAGTATTTTGCCATATCTCTTTCCTTTCCTGAGCAGCCGGTTTTTTGGCGCTCTGCTGTTATTCAAGCGGCTTCGCCGCAATTTTACGAGTTTTCCGCAGCATTGAATATCTTACGTCCGAGAGTAAAATATTCCTTATTGACATCAGCGGTTAACGAAGGCTTTTTTATAATGCTTTTCCAGCTGATTTGCCCCGCATACCCGCTGTCAAGCATTAAATAAGGTATATTAGAAAATTCCTCCCCGGAATAAATACTGCTTATCGCCTTTACAGTAAGTTTTATATCGGTGCAGTCTGAAATCACGATAACATCGGGGAAAAACATACGCTCTCTAAGATACCTTAGTGGGTTTATCCGTAAATCGGCGAGAGTCAGGCGGCAGCTGCGTCGGGAAGTCTCGGAATATCGCATAATTGAATCCTCGCAAAGCGCCAGCATTCTTTCGTCCGCTGCAAGTACGAGAATTTGCAGAGGCTTCTGCTCCGCTGAGGAGGAGACCCGCTCTCTGATCTGACGGAAACGCTCCTCCTGCTCCTTCCGTACAATAGAAATATCCTGCCTCAGTTTCTTTTCGTCCAGATGCACTAAAGGCACATCTCCAGCCATTTTCTGAACAGCACTGTACTGAGCCTCGCTTCCGATTACGCAAAGCCGTGCATTAAAGCCTACCGAGTAGCTGAAAACATCGCTGAAATCCTTTAAAGAGGAGCGTTCGCCTTTTCTGAACACTATGTATATCGCCCGCGGACAGAATCGGGTAAGGCTTTTGGCGATTTTTTCCGTTTCCATAGGGCAGTACTGCGTTTTTACATTTTTATGAGCACAGGCGGCAAGAGCGCTGCATTGCTCGCTGTCGCTTCCTATAAAAAGTATATTCAGCAAAAGTCCGGTATTGTTTTCCTTCTTGTTTCCCATATCATTTCTTTATTTCAAGATTTCCCGGAACAGGGTCCTGAGTAACATGGGTAAAGTTGCCCACGGAACGTATTCCCTGCACCAGCCAGTCGATTTTCAGTATATTGTCAAAGGTCATAGTCTGACCCTTTTCAACCATTATGTTATTGTCCCTGTCCTTTATTTCACCGGAAAAGACGCTTGCCTTTCCGCTTTTTACATATTCGTAGAACTTATTGCTGATAGTGTCAGTTCCCTCACGGCAGTTGGGACTGAAATTAATAAGTCTTGCGCCTCCTGTTGCAATATCGCCGTTGCTTACACCGGAGATATAGACGTCGTTCTGAATAGAACGTATTTCATCTACAAGATAGGTGCTGAAATTGAAGAAAAAGCCTGTAAGATAGTTTTCGGGTGCAAGCTCGGGTATATCGCAGGAATTTGCGATTACCTTAACCCCTAACTCATTACAATACTCAATCGGATAATCCGTGGAGGTATAGGACATAATCACATCGCAGCCCTGAGAAACAAGGTCGTCCACCGCTTCCTTTATCTTGCCGTTATCGTCCGACCATACCCAGTTGAGCCGCACATCTGTCTTTACTCCCCATATTTCGGTTGCGCCTAAGGTAAAGCCGTTTACAACGCCGTAAGTGTTGTACTCACTGGGGTCTGCAATAACTCCGATAACGTTGGTGTCCGTATTATATGCGGCGGCAATTCCGCAGACTGCGGCGGTCTGGTAAAGCTTTCCGCCGAAGCCCGACATATTTCCGCCCGAGCTTCCTCCGCCGAAATTGAAGAAATATGTATCAGTTGCTGCCTTTGCCTCTTTGGATATTGAGTTGGAAAAACGGGGACTGCAGGAAACTATAATGTTGCAGCCCTCCTCCTTAAGAGCATTAACCGCCTCGGGAACGTCTGCCACAAGCGCGCCCTCTATATAGCAGGTTTCAATTGCAAGGTTCTTTTCAATCTGCTGTCTTGCATTTTCAAAAATCTTATTGGTAGCGCCTTTAGAAACCTCGTTATTGTATAAAAAGCCGACCTTGTAAACGATTTTTTCCTCTTCGACCGGCTCGGTAACGGGATTTCCGCTTTCGTCTGTAACGGGGGCGCCGCTTTCGTCGGTAACCACTACTGTTTCAAGAGTTTCCGAGGTGCTTTCCTCAGGCTCCCCGCCGTCGCAGCCTGCAACAAAAAGCATTATAAGAGCAACGGCACCCGCTTTTAATCTGTCGGAAAATTTCATTTTTCGACCATTCCTTTCTATATCAGAACATAGGAACGGCAAGCTTCAGCCTGCCCAGGCGTCAAACCGTCCCATATTGTACGCATATTTTTTCTATTATAACATATTATTTAAAAAAAATCACCACTTTTTTTAAAAAACACATAATTTTTTTAAAATTTTTTTGCTTTTTTCATTTATTTGTGTTATACTTAGAAAAAAATTATGTGAAAGAAAGGAAACAAGAAATGAAAAAAGCTATTGCGGCAATTGCCGCAGTTATAATCGTACTGACAACAGCGGGCTGTTCGGGCAATTCGCAGGAAAACACAACTCAGGGAGCAGCAGTTACTGAAAGCCCCGCTATTACCTCCGACCGCTTTCCGGAGTGGAACAGTATTGATAAGAATACGGTGGTTGCAAGCGTAGAAGGCGCAGACAGCAGTCATTTCGACATCACCTTCGGCGATTTTTACAGGGAGTACCTTTACTATCTCATTTCCTACGGAATTACCGACGATATGTCCGAGGAAAGCAAGGAGGAGTGCGAAACCTATCGGGACGATATTATAACATATCTTACCTTTGAGCGGATTTTCCTTTATGAAGCGGAAAACACCTACGGCTGCGGCGAAAAGCAGCTTACCGAAGAGGATTTAAAGACTATAAAGGATAATGCGGACGCAGTTTATGAAACCTGGTGCGGGAATTATTATTCGTCGGCAGCAGAAATGCTGGGTTCGGAGGCTTCCGATGATGAAATAACGAAAAAATGTGAGGAGCTGCTTAAGGCTGACCTTGCGGAGTGCGGACTTTCGGAAGAAATTTTCTATGAATGGGAGAAAAATGACTATATTCAGCAGCTTCTCGGTGAAAAGATTTGCGAGGGAGTAACGGCCACCGACGAGGAAACCGAAGCTATGTACAGCGACTATGTTGCCGCGGCAAAGGAGCTTTACGAAAGCGACAAAGCCGCTTTTGAGCAGAGCGCTCTCTACAACTCTCTTTATGCTCCCGAAGGCGCAAGAAAGGCAGACCATATTCTTGTTGAATTCAGCGGAGAAACAATTGACGCAATTCTTGAAGCAAGAGACGCAGGAAATGACGAGGAGGCTCAGAGGCTTATTGATGAGGCCAAGAATACAGTTTCGGACAAAGTCGAGGAAATCTCCGCTCTTATTAAGGAAGGCAAAAGCTTTGACGACCTGAATTCAACCTATAATGCAGACGGAGAAGTAACTCCTTTTACGGTAATCCCGGATTCTACACTCTGCCCAGAAGAATATACAAAGGCGCTTTTCGCTCTTGAAAATGCAGGAGATATTTCCGAGCCTGTTGTAAGCGATTACGGCTTCTATTTTATACGCTACTGCGGCGAGGCTGTTATTACTGAAGAGGAAATCTATAACACAAAAATTGATATGAAGGAATATCTTATCCAGAAAAATCAGCAGCAGGCGCTGAGTGATGTATATATGGAGTGGCTGGAAAAATATCCCTACGAGATAGATTATGAGCTGCTGAAAATAACTCCCGGTACCGAGGAAGAAGAAGCAGAATGAGTAACTAAAACGCTGTTCATAGCGTTAATAAATTAAGAACATCTTGGTTAATTACGAAAGGAATGGTTATACTTATGAAGGTACTTGCAGTTAACGGAAGTCCCCACAAAAACGGAAACACATACTTTGCCCTTGAAGCAGCCTGTGCTAAGCTCCGTGAGGAAGGTATTGAAACCGAAATCGTAAACGTAGGCTCGCTGAAAATTACAGGCTGTAAAGCATGCGGTGCATGCTCAAAGCTTGGAAGATGCGCTATAAACGACGGCTTTAACGAGATAAGCGAGAAATTCGCCGAAGCGGACGGAATTATTATCGGCTCTCCCGTATATTATGCCGGCATTAACGGCACTCTCAAATGCTTTTTAGACAGGGCTTTCTATGTAAACTCAGCTAAAATGCGATTTAAGCCTGCTGCTGCAATAGTAGCACTCAGAAGGAGCGGCGTTACCGACTCATATCAGACTATCTACAACTATTTTGCAATTTCTGAAATGCTTATAACGCCTACACCCTACTGGCCGGGCGTTCACGGCAGCGCTCAGGGAGAAGCGGCGCAGGATTTAGAGGGCGTTCAGATTGCTGAGACAATAGGAACAAATATGGCGTATCTGCTTAAGATGAAGCAGGAAAGCAAGGTCCCCGAACCCGAAAAGCAGCCTAAGATAAAATTCAACTACATAAGATAAGGGAAAGGAAAAACTAAAATGTCCGAAAAGAGAATACCCGAAAGAAGCGAGATTGACAGCAGCTATAAGTGGAAAATAGAAGATATTTACCCTTCCGACAAGGCTTTTGAGGAAGCTCTTGAACAGGCGGAGCTATATCCCGAGAAAATATCGGAATACCAGGGAAAGCTTTTTGTTTCAGCCGCTTCCCTGCTCTCATATCTAAAGCTTGACGACGAGATTACCGAAAAGGTTACCGATCTTATTCACTACTCCAACAGAAAAAGCGACGAGGACACAAGAGTAAGCCTTTATACGGGTTACTGCGATAAGGTAAACGCACTGCTTACCGATATTAACAGCGCAGCGGCTTTTGCCGTACCCGAAATTCTCTCTATTTCCGATGAAGCTATGGAGCAGTTCTACAGCGAGGAAAAGGGGCTCGAGCATTACAGACTTGCACTAAAGCGGATAAGAAGCCGAAAGGAGCATATTCTTTCACCCGAAGAGGAAAGAATTATCGCTATGACGGGAGAAATGGGCAATTCCCCCTCTACGATTTTCTCTATGCTGGACAATGCGGATATTAAATTCCCCGACGCAGTTGACAAGGACGGAAATTCTCATCAGATAACCCACGGAAGCTATATTCCTCTTATGCAGAGCGAGGACAGGGTTTTAAGAAAATCCGCCTTTGAAAATCTCTATAAAACCTACGCAGGCTTTGAAAACACCTATTCCTCAATTCTTTCTGCTCACCTCAAAACCCTCTCCTTTTCGGCAGCTGCAAGAAAATACGAAAACACCCTCGAAGCGGCGCTGGACAGCACCGAAGTTCCCTCAAGCGTTTATTACAGTCTGATTGAAGCGGTTCATAAGAATATGGATAAGATGTACCGCTATGTGGAGCTGCGTAAGAAGCTTCTGAAGGTAGACGAGCTGCATTACTACGACCTTTACGCTCCAATGGTAAGTGAGGCGGAGATGAAGATTACCTACGAGGAAGCAAAGGATATGGTTTTAAAGGCAGTTGCTCCTCTGGGCGAGGAATACTGCTCAATAATGAAAAGCGGCTTT
>JBJERK010000270.1:0-2431 GCA_051882255.1 Ruminiclostridium sp. | reverse complement strand
GGAAAATGCTGCGTCAGGTGATGACGGACAGGTCTTTGCTCCTAATATTATTATAGAAAGCTACGATTTCGGCGGAGATTTCGTAACAGCGGGACAGAAATTTCCTCTTACCGTTCTTGTTAAGAACACCTCCTCCTCCGCTTCAATTGAAAATCTGAAAATTACCGTTAATGGCGCTTCCTCAAGTACAGACGGAAGTATTGCATATTCACCCGCAAACTCATCAAACTCCTTCTTCTTTGAAAATCTCGGTACAAGAGATACCGCCGAGGTTAAGCTTGACCTGCTTGCAAAGGCAGACGCTGCTCCTAACAGCTATCCTATTATTCTTACTTTTACATACGAATATTCTGTAAACGGAAAAAGACAACAGGCTCATGACGTTACAGAAACAATCACCATTCCGCTTCAGCAGGAGGACAGACTTACTATAAACCAGATAGAAGCCCCTAATTATGGCGTAAACGTAGGTATGCAGTGTTCTATAAGCACAAGCCTTGTCAACAAGGGCAAGAGCGGAGTTTACAATGTTACTGCAAAAGTAGAAGGGGAAGGCTTTGAGGTTTCAACAGGCTCTTACTATATCGGAAACGTAGCAAGCGGTACCGAGGAATACTACGACGCACAGATTACCCCATATATGGAGGGTGAAATCAGCGGCGAGGTTGTAATTACCTACGAGGACGCTAACGGAGCTGCAAAGGAGCAGAGAATGCCCTTCAGCTTTACAGCTATGAATTTTTACTATGACGAAGGAATGATTGACGACGGCGGCTTTGTGGACCCCTCCTTTGACCCCGGAATGGCAGAGCAGGGCGGGGATATGACCTGGCTCTGGTTTGTAATCGGCGGCGGTGCGGCTTTAGTTATCGCAGTTGTTATAATCATAATCTGCGTAGTCAGAAAGAAAAAGCGCAGCAAGGAATTAGAGGACGACGATGAAGATATCTGATATGGTTGTTATGTGCCTGCGAAGTCTGTGGCGGCGAAAGGGCAGGACGCTGCTTACGGTAACAGGCGTTGTAATCGGCTGCTGTGCGATTATTGTTATGATTTCCCTTGGACTTGGCATGAATCAGGCTATGGACAATATGCTGGCTTCCTGGGGAGACCTTACCGCAGTAACAATTTACAACAGAAACAGCGGAATGTACTATGTGGACGACAGCTCCGGTTCCAATACTGAGAAAACCCCGCTGGACGATGACGCTCTTGCGGCTCTCTCAGCAATTGAGCATGTTTCTTATATGATGCCGCAGATGTCGGTAGACTCGCAGATGATTACGATTGTTACAGGAAAAAACGACCGATACAGGCTTGACTGGGCGCAGGTCTACGGCGTGGATTTCAGCGTGCTGTCAAAAATGGGCTATACCGCAGAAAAAGGGGAAATGCCCACAGGGGAAAACAGCGAGAATACTGTAGTTTTCGGTAATGAAATTGCCTACCAGTTCAGGGATACGAAGAAGAAGGGGCAGAACGCTTATACCTGGAAGCAGCAGCTTCCCGACGGAACCTACAGCGAACCCTTTTTCGACCCTACAACCGAGAAAATAAAGCTTGCAATTAACAACACAAAGAAGCAGAACAGCGACGGCACCTATCAGTACGGCGGCAGGGGATACGAGTTCAAGCTTGACTGCTCCACTATTCTGGCACAGGATCCGAACTGGGAAACGCCCTACAGCATTTATATTGACATCGGACTTGCAAAGCAGATAATAAACGATTATAACAGGCTCAATTCCGTAAAGAACGCCAAAGAACCCGAATATACTCAGGTAAAGATAATAGTTGACGATATGAATAATGTTGACTATGTGCAGGAGCAGGTTGAGGCTATGGGCTTCAACGCTTCGAGCATGGCGTCTGTACGAAAGGAAATGCAGGGACAGCTTGGCGTTATACAGATGGTTCTCGGCTGTCTTGCGGCAATAAGCCTTCTTGTTGCAGCTATTGGTATTACCAACACCATGATAATGTCGATTTACGAAAGAACAAAGGAAATCGGTATTATGAAGGTTTTAGGCTGTTTTATCAGCAATATCCGTATAGTTTTCCTTATGGAAGCGGGTATGATAGGGCTGCTCGGCGGAACGGTGGGAACGATAATTAGCTTTATTATTTCAGCTGTAATGAACTCTCTCGGAGGAACAACCTTCTCCCAGATGTTCGGTATATACAGCGACGGAAGCTCGCCTATTTCGATAATACCCTTCTGGCTGGTATTGCTGGCGCTTGCTTTTTCAACCCTTATCGGTCTTATTTCGGGATTTTATCCTGCAAACAGAGCCGTTAAAATCAGCGCCCTTGAAGCAATACGGAATGAATAAGAAGAATACCCTGTGGTTATCCGCAGGGTATTTTTATGTCCGTTTTGCAGGATATGCCCTTACAGCATAACTATATGCATATTAAGCATTTTACAATA
>JBJERK010000269.1:0-9743 GCA_051882255.1 Ruminiclostridium sp. | reverse complement strand
AGCTCCTTTCGTATCTCGGCCAAGTGTTCCTCCGAAAGCTTGTCGTTTTCCTTTGTAAGGGCAGCCTCCTCGATTTCGTGCTGCATTATCTTTCTGGACAGCTCGTCAAGCTCGGTAGGCATAGACTCCATTTCCGTCTTTATCAGGGCGCAAGCCTCGTCCACAAGGTCTATTGCCTTATCGGGCAGGAACCTGTCGGAGATATAGCGGTTGGAAAGGGTTGCCGCAGCAATAAGGGCGTTGTCGTTTATCTTTACGCCGTGGAATACCTCGTAACGCTCCTTTAAGCCTCTCAAGATAGATATAGTGTCCTCAACGGTAGGCTCGCCGACTATAACGGGCTGGAAACGTCTTTCAAGGGCAGCGTCCTTTTCAATATACTGCCTGTACTCGTTCAGGGTAGTTGCGCCGATACAATGCAGCTCGCCCCTTGCAAGCATGGGCTTTAAGATATTGCCTGCGTCCATAGCGCCGTCTGTCTTGCCTGCGCCTACGATAAGGTGAAGCTCGTCTATGAACAGGATTATCTTGCCCTCGCTCTTCTTGATTTCCTGCAAAACGGATTTGAGCCTTTCCTCAAATTCACCCCGGTACTTTGCGCCTGCAACAAGAGCGCCCATATCAAGGGAGAAAATACTTCTGTCCTTTAAGGTATTCGGTACGTCTCCCCTTACAATTCTTAGTGCAAGTCCCTCTGCGATTGCCGTTTTACCAACGCCCGGCTCGCCTATGAGAACGGGGTTGTTCTTGCTTTTACGGGAAAGAATACGGATTACGTTTCTTATCTCGCTGTCACGTCCGATAACCGGGTCAAGCTTGTTGTTTCTTGCCAGCTCCACCAAGTCCTGTCCGTACTTTTTAAGTGCGTCATAGGTGCTTTCGGGACTGTCGCTTGTTACCCTTGTGTTGCCCCTTACGGTTTTAAGTGCTGCTAAGAACTTTTCCTTGGTAATGCCGAAGGAGGTAATGATGTCCTTTGTCTTGTCCTTACATTTCTCAATAAGTCCGATAAACAGGTGCTCAACGGAGATATACTCGTCCCCCATTCGCTTTGCCTCTTCCTCGGCGGCGGTAAGAGCCTTGTCGGTGTCGGGGGTGATATATACCTCGTCGGGACGTCTGCCGCTTCCCGTAACCTTGGGCAGTCCGTCAACGCAGCGCTCCGTTTCCTCACGGACTGCATTATCGTCAACTCCCATTTTTGAAAGCAGCTGTGGGATAAGACCCTCCTGCTGGCTTAAAAGGGCGAGCAGGATATGAAGCTGGTCAATCTGCTGGTTGGAGTTTGATACAGCTATGCTCTGGGCATTCTGTATAACCTCGATGGATTTTTGCGTAAGCTTGTTGGTGTTCATAAAATCATCGCCTTTCTATATGATAACAATGCCGTTTTCAAGATATTCTCTGTATTTTTTTGTGGCAAGCGCTGCTGCCTCTCGCTTTGAGCCGATATTCTCAAAGTAGATTTTTAGGATTTCGTCAAACATTTTGATGTACTCGGAAATTGCCCTTGCTATTTCGTCGTTTGTGCAGTTTTCCTTATCCTCGGGCAGTCGGAAAGTCCTCGTAAATCTTCCGTCCTCGATTGTATATGAAATACCCTCGGGGAAAAAGCGTACAATGCAGCTGTTTTCAAGCTCCGCCCAAAGCTTCAGGAAATCAGTAAGCTCTGATTTAAGCCGCTCGGACTGGGTTCTGAAAGAAACTCTAAGCTGTCCGATTGTTTTTTCAAAGCTTCGGAAAAGCTCTAAGCTGTACCGTATAACGGGCTTGTATTTGTAGCGAAGTGCAGAGCGGATTGAAAGCATAGCGTCGGAGGGCTGGGGCTGAATCTGGAAGCTGCCGCTGTTCATCAGCTGCTCAATCTCGGAAAAAATATCGCTCATACGCTTTTCCGGGGTAACGTAGGACACCGCCTCGGCTAAAATACGGTTTATAAGGGCGGAACGGCTTGTTCCGTTCTCGTAAGCCATACGATCCACCGCCTCAACAACTTCATCGGAAAGCACAAGGCTGTACACGCTTTTCTTCAACTTTATCATCTCCTTATCGTGATTACATTATAGCACTTTATTAATAACTTGTCAATAGTGTTATATAATTTTAATTACAGATTATTAGACAAATCCTCTTGATTTTTTTGTGCAATATGGTATAATTAAAAAAAGCATTGTCGGTAATTATCGGAAAGGGGGCGGCTGCTATAAAGCTTCGTACATATTTTATTATCAGCTGCCTTTTCCTGTTATTATTCATAGGTGCTATGCAATTATTCAAGCATTTCCCTCCCGAAAAGCAGCAGCTTGCCGCCGCTCAGGAGGTTTACGCCGAAAAGTCCGAGGGAGTTATTGACAACCACTGGGCTTACTACCTCATAAACAGCGAAAACCCCTTGAGCAAGGACTTTACCGTGGGTCTTGATACAGTACAGGGCGACTTTAAAATGGACAGCCGCTGTGCGGAGTATGCACGGCAGATGATAGCCGACGCAGAAAAGGACGGAGTAAAGCTCACAGTAGTTTCCGCATACCGCAGTCCTGCAAAACAACAGGAAAACCTTGACAGCTACATAGAAAGACTGGTTTCAAAGGGCTTTTCACGGCGGGAAGCGGCAATTGCGGCGGGAAAGGAAATTGCCGAGCCTTATACAAGCGAGCATAACGCCGGTCTTGCGCTGGACATACTGACGGAGGACTGGTGGGAAAGCCACGACGACGTTACGGCGGATTTTGAAAATACCGAGGAGTTCCGCTGGCTCAGCGAAAACGCCCACAAGTACGGGTTTATTATGCGTTACCCGAAGGAGTGGGAAAAGGTTACGGGATACGCCTATGAGCCATGGCATTACCGCTTTATCGGGGTTTACTATGCGGAGAAGGTGAAGGAGTCGGGGCTGCCGCTGGAGTATTTTTATAAGACGAATTTCTGATGTTTCGGGCAGTAAAAAAGCACCCTTAGGCGGGGTGCTTTTTGCTGTATATTATACTAATAACCATTTAAACTCAGGAAATCTTTGCCGAAATCCGGCACCGCTATCGTCGTCAAAGAAACTTGACGTACATACAGTACGCCTGCGTTTCTTTTCCTCGATTTCGGCACCGTCTTTCTGCAAATCTTTTCCTTCGTTCAAACGGTTATTAGTATTATAGATTATGAAATTTTCTTTAAATACTTTTCTGTATGTTCTGTCTGTTCGAAAATGATACTTCCGTTTTTATCCTTTCTTATCCAAAGTACAACAGGTGCAGGAGTATCGTCAAGCAAACCCTGCTTGCCTTTTTCCTTATCAATATACTGTAAAGCTATATCGTTTTTTCCCCATGATTTAGGCATTTTCTTAGCCTTTTCATAATCAAGGTTGTTGTTGTCGCAATAAGCTTTTATTTCTGTTTCCCAATCGAGAAATAGCTTACACATAATCACTCCTCCTTTTCAAATGTTCTGAATTGTCCTTTTGAATTATAAATAACGCTTGTTTTCTGCTTAAAACATTCTAAAATAGCATAGTCACCTGATGAGGCTACCATACAATTTTTATCCGTACCGGGGTGTGTATGCCCGCTCCATCTGTATCCGCTAACTGACAGTTTCTCCGCATCTTCGGGCGCAATATTAACTTTAACAGAATTACCTCGGATTATTAATCTTTCGTTGCCTTTGGTAAACATTGCAAATTCATCACCTGTTCTCGCAGTCAGCGCAGATAAATCAGTCATATTCACAGAAACTTTGCTAACCAAAACACGACTATCGAAATAGGGCAAGCTGTCAAGCAATTCCTGCTGTCTGTTATTGAGTTCAACTTCAAATAATAAAACCGCATTAGGATTGCCTTTTCCTGTATGTCGCTGTTCAATTGGTAATTCTATTGAAGAAATTGACACATTATCACCCTCAAATATATTATACCGCTTTCCCACGATTTGTCAACCGAAACACGGCGCTTAATACGTCACTTTATTTTATCCAACTCCTCAACAACAATCCTATACGTCTCATAGCACTGCCTTGGCAAATCCCCCTCATACAGCTTCCCGCACTCGCCGAATGCGGAAACAAAGCCGCTTTTCACCTCGGCTATATCTGCGGGAGCGGTGCAAAGGCTTTTTGCGTAGGCTAAAAGCCTGTAGGCAACCTCCTGCGGAGTTTCCGCGCCGCGGTAGCTTCTTAAAATCTCCTCAAGCTCGTTTGCGGGAGCGGGCTGTATTGCGTCATTCGCCTGCCTTGTGATGACCCTTACCGTATAGTCGAACATAAGGCGGCTCTTGCTCTTTTCGCCCTCGTCGGAAGCAGCATTATGGGCGTTTTCGTCGGTTTTAAGCTCTTCTTTTTTCTTTTCGGGCAGTTCGTGCTTATCCGCCGCCTCGTCGTCCCTTGTCCTGCCTGCGGAGTTTTCGGTGACGGTGGCTCTTGTGTAGGCGGGGGAAAAGGTTGTTTCAGAGCGGACGAACTTATCGCTGTTGTCGGAAGCCATTGTGGTGGTTTTCTGGGCGGATGCCTGCTCCGAGGACTTGGGGGCGGTTGCATTTGTAAGAGTTGAAAATTCCGCTAAACGTCCTACGCTTATCATAACTGCTTCCCCCTTTCAGACTGCTTTTAATCCTGATTTTCCTGATTTCCGGTATTTTTAGCGGGCTTCTGTCTGTAAGCCCAGAATTTATTTACAACAAAGTTAATGGGAACGGTAATGAACATATTCAGAATCGGTCCGATAATTTCCGAAATGCCCTTTGCAGTCATAGCGCCAACGCCGAATATAGCAAGGATTGAACCTACAAAGCCGAAGTACTGACCTATATTGAGTATGTCAATCCAGAGCACCAGCAGCAGAGTGTTGATAACCATTCCGAAGGAGTAGGAAACGTAGGTTTTCAGCAGAACCTGCCACCAGACCCGCTTTTCCTTGGTCTTATCCTCCTTGAAAACGAACCTGTTGCCCCAGTAGAAGGCGTTGAGAACGCTTATAAGGAAGCCTAAAATGTTGGCGATAACGTAGTGAACACCGATAAAAACGAAGAAAATATAAACGAGGTAGTTCACAACCGTATTTGAAACGCCTACAAGACCGAATTTTATAAACTGAATTAAGGAGCCTTTTTTCATTTGCTTATCTGACCTTTGAGAGTATTTCTCTTCCTATTTCGTTAAGGGGCAGCTGCTTTACCACAGCGCCCTTTTTGTATGCAACGCAGGGCATTCCGTAAACCACGCAGGTTTCCTCGTTCTGCCCGATAGTGTACGCCCCGGCATTACGCATCTTAAGCAGCCCCTCTGCACCGTCTGCACCCATTCCCGTAAGAATAGCGCCCACAGCGTCGGAGCCTGCGGTTTTCGCAACGCTCTCAAAAAGAACGTCAACCGAGGGACAGTGCCCCGAAACCTTTTCTCCCCGCCTTGAAGTAACGTAATACCCCATAGCGTCCTTTTCCAGCCGCAGATGAAATTCTCCTGCGGCTACTATTATCTGCCCCGGCACAAGTCTGTCCCCGTCCTCTGCCTCCTTGCAGCGCATTTCACATTCCTTATCCAGCCGTGAAGCATACATTTTCGTAAAGCCTGCGGGCATGTGCTGGACGATAAGAACGGGGGGAGTGTCTGCGGGAAAATGCTTTACAACCTCCACAAGAGCGTCCGTGCCGCCTGTGCTTGCGCCGAGGGCTATTATTGCGTTCTTTTTTGGTGCAGTATGAAAATTCCCCTGCACAATCGGTCTGCGGACAGCCGTGCTTCTTCCTGCCGCAGGCTTTGCGCTTCTTGCGTTCACTATCATATCGTGAAGCCTTGAAGCAAAGCGCTTTATATCGTACTGCGACTCCATTACCGGCTTTTTTGCAAAGTCCACCGCACCTGCGCCAAGCGCCTCAAAGGTGCTTGTGGGGGTAGAGGTAATTACTATAACGGGCAATCCCCTGATAACCGCTGAGCTTTTCAGGAAATCAATCCCGTTCATACCCGGCATTTCCACATCAAGGGTTACAACCTGCGGTCTTAAGCTTTTTATCTTTTCCTCGGCGTCTGCGGCGGAAGCGGCAGTACCGATTATATTAATATCGTCAAAATCCGACAATTCCCGAAGCAGGAAGCTTCTGAAAACCATAGAATCGTCAACTACAAGAACTTTTATCGGCTCTCCCATTACTCTGCCTTTCCAAATCTGAGATTTTGCGGCAAAAACTGCCTGCAAGAAAATAAAAAGCGGCAAGCTTTAAGCCTGCCGCCTGTTTTGTTATTTCTGAGCTGCATTACAGCGGCTTGCGGTATATCGCAGGCTTTACATACTGAAAGCGGGAAGCGTCCCTTGAAATGCTTTCGGCGTGACCTATAAAAAGGTAGCCGCCAGGGGCAAGGACGTCGTAAAACTTATTCACAAGCTTATTTTTCGTATCGTTATCAAAATATATCATAACGTTGCGGCAGAAAATAAGGTCGAAGGGATTTTTCCGGTAGGGTATTTCGTCCATAAGGTTGAAAACCTTGAAAACCACCCGCTTTTTAAGCTCGTCGCATACACGGTAGCAGTCGTTTTCCAGCGGAACAAAGTATTTCTGCTTAACGCCCTCCGATAGATTTTTCATGCTGTCGGCATGATAAACTCCCTGCTGAGCCTTTGCAAGCACCTTCCGGGAAATATCCGTTGCAAGAATCTTTGTATCCCAGTCAGCTGCATTCCTGCCGAAATACTCCATCATCTCGATTTCGTTGGTGTATGGCTCTTCCCCGCTGGAGCAGCCTGCGCTCCAGATATAAATAACCTTTTTGCCCGCCTTTTTCCGCTCTATTTCCGGCAGGAACACCTCCCGCATAAACTGGTAATGCTCCTGCTCACGGAGAAAGTAGGTATGGTTTGTTGTAAGCTTATTCAGCAGGTTTACAAGCTCCGCTCCCGTTCTGTCGGCGAAAACCATATCGAGAAACTGGCTGTAGTCGGAAAAGCCCCGTGCTGTAAGCTCGCTGCTGAGCCGCCCTTCAACAAGCACCCGCTTCTGGGCTAAATTTATGCCGTAGCTGTCGTGCAGATAGGTTACAAGCCGATTGAACTCGGCGTCGGTAATACTGACTGCCATAGCTTATTCGTTGCCCTGAACCGGCTGGTCGTTTTCGTAGATAAGCTTTGTAACGTCCAGCACAAGCTTTATTCCGTCGTTCATTTCAAGCAGGTACTTTATAAACTTGTTCTGGTTTACGCCGCCTCTTTCGGGTGATTTTGCAATATGCTTCTCCGCCACGGAAAGAACGTCAAGCACCTCGTCTACGATAATGCCCACCTGAACGTTATCAACGCTTACGATAATCGTGCAGGTTCTCTCGTTGTACTCGGTTTCCTCCTTGCCGAAACGGCTTCTAAGGCTGAGTACGGGAACAACCTTGCTTCTTACGTTGATAATGCCCTTTATATAATAAGGTACGCCGGGAACAATGGTAATATGCGGAACGCCGATAATTTCAAGAACGTAGGGGATTTCAATTCCGTAAATCTGGTCGCCTATGTAGAAGGTGAGAACCTTTGTAATCTCGTTCTCCTTTTCGTTCTTCATATTAAGCTTCTGCTTTTTCATTTCTTCCTGCTTGGCAAACAATTCCTTTATATCCATTTATATGCCCTTTCCTCGTTCCGCTTTCAGTGCAGTCCGATAAGATTGTTAACGTCGATAATAAGCGAGATGCTGCCGTCGCCCATGATTGTACAGCCCGAAAGTCCCTCGCCCTTTATGTCGTACTGAGAAAGGTAAGGCGGGAAGGGCTTTACTACAACCTGCTGCTCGCCTACAAGCTTGTCGGAGAAGAGGCATACGCTTCTGTTATCCGACTCGATAAGCAGGAGAATACCGTCCTCAAGCTCGGTAATATCCGTCTTAAGCCCGAACTTTTCGTGCAGGCGCAGAATAGGATAGCAGACGCCTCTTATCATTATCATTTCGCTGCTTCTGGTGTCGTGGATAATCTGCTCCTTTTTCACCATAAAGCTTTCCTTGATAACGGAAATCGGAACGGTAAAGATAGCGTCGCCCACCTTTATTTCCATACCGTCGATAATAGCAAGGGTAAGCGGGATTTTGATGATAAAGGAGGTTCCCTTACCTCTCTTGCTCTCAACCACAAGGCTTCCGCCCACCTTTTCAAGATTCTTCTTTACTACGTCCATTCCAACGCCTCTGCCGCTGTACTCGGTAACAACCTCGTTTGTGGAGAAGCCGGGGAGAAGTATCATATTCTGTATTTCACGCTCGCTGTATTCGCTTGCGGGCTTTGTGAGCAGTCCGTTCTTTTCCGCCTTTGCAAGCACCTTTGCGGTATCAATTCCCTTTCCGTCGTCGGAAACGGTAATAATAACCTCGCCGGAGGCGTTCATTGCCGAAAGGGTTATTGTAGCCTGTCCCGGCTTACCTGCGGCAATTCTTTCCTCTGAGGTATCCTCGATACCGTGGTCCATACAGTTTCTTACAAGGTGCATAAGCGGGTCGTTGAGGTTGTCCACAATGGACTTGTCAACCTCCGTTGTATCGCCCTCGATTACAAGGTCAACGTCCTTGCCCAGCTTCACCTTCATATCACGGATAATTCTGTTCATCTTCTGGAAAGGTCCTGTAAGAGGCACCATTCTGATTGACATTACAGTATCCTGAAGCTCGTCGGTAAGCTTTCTCAGTTCTCTTGCCGCCTTTGAGAAGCTTTCAAGACGAAGTCCGTCAAGCTCGGGGTTGGAGATAACCATTGACTCGGTGGTTATGATTTCGCCTACTATATCGTGGAGCTGGTCAAGCTTCTGGAGGTTTACGCTGATAAGGCTCTGCTTTCCTCCTGTGCTTGTGGTGGGCTGCTTTTCGGGTGTCTTCGGCTTATCGCCCGTTTTTTCCTGTGCTGCAGGTGCGGGGGCTGCCTGAGTCTGTGCCGATACGGGTGCAGCAGCAGCTTCTGCCGCCTTTTCTTCCTTTGCTTCCTCTTTCCCGCCGTTTGTTATAATCTCGTAGGACTGCACATTAAGAGCGTTCTCAATAAGCTGGAGCACGGAATTATTGTCGGGGGAGCGGAAGGTAAGGATAAAGCCCTTGTCTATAATGATATTTGCGGAATCCTGATTTGACTCAATATCCGAGGGGGAGAAATCAACTATCTCCGCAACCTCCTTAACGTTGTTGAGCAGCATAAAGGCGCGGATATTCTCCATTTTGCAGCCGTCCTCAAAGAATACTCTTACGGTCATGCAGTCCTCTCCTGCGGCTGCGGGAGAAGCTGCGGCAGCGGGAGCAGAAGCGGCTGCTGCGGGAGCGCCCTCAACCTCGCCCTTAAGCATTTTTGCACCTTCCTCAAGGCGGGAGATAATTCCGGAAAAATCGGTAGGCTCGTAGTTGTCGTCGTTCTGGATAGCGTCGATTTCAGCCTTGAAAAGGTCGGACATCTGAAATACAAGGTCGTAGACAAAGCTTATATCCGTAACCTTTTCGGGGGCTTCTCTTATGATAAAGAACATATCCTCGCCCTTGTGAGCAAGCTTCTGTAAATTCTCAAAGCCCATCATAGCCGAAGAGCCCTTGACTGTATGCATTATACGGAAGATTTCGTTTATGTCCTCCTCCGTAAACTTATTCGCCTTTTCCGTTCTCAAAAGAATTTCGTCCAGCTGTTCAAGAAGTCCGGTTGTTTCAAAGATATATACGTCAACCATTGCTTCCATTCCGGGTTCAACTTTTGCCATAAAAAATTCCTTAGCCTTTCCGCCCACAATATGCTGAAACGCGCCGCCA
>JBJERK010000268.1:0-2448 GCA_051882255.1 Ruminiclostridium sp. | reverse complement strand
GAAAATCCGTCTGATAGGAAAGGAAGATAAGCAGCGGGTTTACCACGTTCAGCACCAGCGCAGAAAGCTGCTTTTTTCCCTCGTCGTTTATAATCTTAAGCTTGTAGCATAAAGCTCCGATTACAACGATTATGAACATAATTATAGTCTGATTGAACACCGCCGTTGACGCATTATCCATTAAACTACATCTCCTTAAAAAGGGCAGGATTTGCCCTACGACAGCTATGTCGCAAATCCCGCCCGTCTATATATCCTTACGCTTCCCAGCTGTTCAGGTACTTCTCCTGTGCGTCGGTAAGCTTATCAATTTCAAATCCCCAGAACTTGATCTTGCGCTCTGCCACAGCCCTGTCAACCTCTTTGGGCACGTTTATAATCATGCTGTCCAGCTTGTCTCTGTTCTTTACAAGATAAAGCGCCGACTGTGCCTGGATTGCAAAGCTCATATCCATAATTTCAGCGGGATGACCGTCGCCTGCGGCGAGATTTACAAGTCTGCCCTCGGCGATAATGTTGATTGTATTGCCGTTAGAAAGCTTGTATGCCATTATATTGTTGCGTGCAAGCTTTGTTTCAACCGCAATTCTTCTCAGACACGCAACGTCAACCTCAACGTCGAAATGTCCTGCGTTGCAGCAGATTGCGCCGTCCTTCATTCTGTAGAAGGCTTCCTCTGTTATGACGTCACGGCAGCCTGTAACAGTTACAAAGAAATCGCCGATTTCAGCAGCCTTAATCATAGGCATAATAGTAAAGCCGTCCATTACCGCTTCCATAGCCTTTATGGGGTCAACCTCGGTAACAATAACCTTTGCGCCAAGACCCTTTGCTCTCATAGCAACGCCCTTGCCGCACCAGCCGTAGCCTGCAACAACAACGTTCTTGCCTGCAACTATAAGGTTTGTTGTTCTGTTGATACCGTCCCATACCGACTGACCCGTACCGTAGCGGTTGTCGAAAAGATGTTTGCAGTCAGCGTCATTTACAAGAACCATAGGGAATTTAAGCTTGCCTTCCTTATTCATAGAAATAAGGCGGATAATTCCCGTGGTTGTTTCCTCGCAGCCGCCGATTACATTCGGAATAAGGTCGGGGCGCTCGTTATGGATAAGGTTTACAAGGTCGCCGCCGTCGTCGATAATGATGTTGGGACCTGCTTCAATAACCTTAGAAATATGTCTGTGGTATTCCTCGTCGGTAGAGTTGTACCATGCAAATACGTTAAGTCCGTCGTGAACTAAAGCCGCTGCAACGTCGTCCTGGGTTGACAGGGGATTGCTTCCCGTAACGTACATTTCAGCTCCGCCTGCCGCAAGGGTTTTGCAGAGGTATGCAGTCTTTGCTTCAAGGTGAACCGAAAGGGCAATTTTTAGTCCTGCAAAGGGCTTTGTTTCCTCAAATTCCGCTTTATAGCTTCTGAGCAGGGGCATATTCCGCTCTACCCAGTCGATTTTTCTTTTTCCGCTTTCCCAGAGTGATTCGTCACGAATTTCACTTGCCATTTTTGTGCTTCCTTTCAAAATCATAATATAATAAATTATAGCATAAAAACCGAGAAACGTCAAGGTTTTCAGCTACCACTTTTTATCCTCGTGGGGGCAGTACTGCCGCTTCTTAAGTGCTCTGAACTCTACATAACAGCCGCATTTTCTGCATATTCCGTTTGTAAGCTCGGGGCACTGCGTGCAGATTGACAGCCGCTTCTCGTAAAGCCTGCTTTCAGCCCTTTCACTTTCGGGGATAGCCGCTTTCAGTTCCTCAAGGCTTTTTAAAAGCTCCTTTTCTCCGCTTTCAAGCAGCAGACACCGCAGACAGGGCTTTTTCATTCCATTTCAACCGAAACTGCTGCAACAGAGCAGGGAGGAAGCTTTATGATAAGTCTGCCGTTTTCGGTAAGAGCCTTCATTTCCTTTATTGTAACTCTGTCGGGGCAGTCAAATTCGTTGCAGTCCTGAACTTCACCTGTTAAAACTCGGGCAGAAACGTTTTTAATCTTGCCCTCTGTTATAGCGCAGTTCAGCTCATATTCTTCTGTAAGAGAGCAGTTGGAAGCAGTTATATGAAGCTTGCCGTCCTTATTGACAGAAACCGTCTGAGAAACAGCGTTAAGCTTTCTATCACTGATACACTCGTTTTCACACCAGCTGTAAACAAGCTCGCTGTCCTGATGCTCTTTATATAGGTCGAAAACGTGGTATGTGGGAGTAAGTACAAGCTTTTCTCCCTCGGTAAGAATTACCGCCTGAAGAACGTTAACTGCCTGAGCGATATTCGCCATTATAACACGGTCGGAATGACGGTTAAAAATATCAAGGTTTACCGCAGCAACAATAGCATCCCTCATTGTGTTCTGCTGGTAAAGGAAGCCGGGATTTGTGCCCTCCTCAACATCGTACCAGCAGCCCCATTCGTCAACGATAAGTCCTACCTTATGCTCCTTGTCGT
>JBJERK010000267.1:0-2452 GCA_051882255.1 Ruminiclostridium sp. | reverse complement strand
AATCATACCTTTAATCGTGAAAAAGATGTTGAAGATAAGCTTATAAAACCGCTTTTGGAAAAGCTTGACTATTCTGATGAGGAATACGTTCAACAGCTTTATATTGAAATCGGTAATCACAATCACGCATTAATTCCCGATTTTGTACTTCTTCCAGTAAAAGAAAGGGGTCACCAGTCGGCTTTTGCGTTAATTGAAGCAAAGCTTTCAATTCCGAATCAAAAGGAAATGGAAGAAGTAAGAATACAAGCGAGAAGTTATGCGGTTCAGCTTAAAGCCCGATATTCCGTAATCGCCGACAAAAATAAAATATGGATTTCTGCTTGTAACGATGATTTTACAGAAGATATTTTTGTTTCAACCTGGGACGAACTGAACAATCCCGATATTTTCTCAAAACTATATAAGCTGATAGGCAGAAAGAGCGTAAAATGATACTCTACCAAAAATCCCCCTCCCGAAATTACCAGGACATCTCCCGCCAGCTCCTGAAAGCCTCGGGAATAAACTCCAGCCGCCGTCCCCACGGCTTTGAGGGAATAGCAGGTTTCGACTTCGGGGACATATACATTGACGAAACCCTTGCAGACTGCCTTACCGACAGCCTGCGCTCTGAGATAGACGGCTGCCTGCGGCGGATAATCCGGGACGATTTCGGAGAGGTTACAGCCGAGGAGCGGGAGGAAAATACCGATAACCGCTATTTCGGAAACGGCAAGGGGATAATTGCAAGATTTTCTTTACCCGCTTTATCTGCGGGGAAAATTGAGATAAGAGTTGAGCAGGACTGCACTAAAATCCTACTTATCTGAAACTGCACAAAAATAGAAGGCTCGAAGCCCGCAGAACGGGTTTCAAGCCTTATTTTTATACTCAGCTCACTTTACAGCCGCTAAAAGCGCCTCGGTCTTGTCGGTCTTTTCCCATGCAACGCCAAGCTCCTCACGTCCCATGTGACCGTAAGCGGCAAGCTCCTTGTACTGGGGCTTTCTCAGGTCGAGGGCGGAGATGATTGCAGCAGGACGAAGGTCGAACACCTTGTTTACAGCCTCGCTTATCTTCTCGTCGCTGTACTTTCCTGTGCCGAAGGTGTCAACGAAAACGGAAACGGGCTTTGCAACGCCGATTGCGTAGGCAAGCTCAACCTCGCACTTTTCAGCAAGACCTGCCGCAACGATATTCTTTGCAACGTATCTTGCCGCATAAGCTGCGGAACGGTCAACCTTTGTGGGGTCCTTGCCGGAGAAAGCGCCGCCGCCGTGTCTTGCGTAGCCGCCGTATGTATCAACGATTATCTTTCTTCCCGTAAGTCCGCTGTCGCCCTGAGGTCCGCCGATAACGAAACGGCCTGTGGGGTTTACAAAGTACTTTGTGTTTTCGTCAAGAAGCTCTGCGGGAATTGTGGTCTTGATAACCTTTTCGATAATGTCTTTTCTTATCTGTTCAAGGGTTGCGCTTGCCTTGTGCTGGGAGGAGATAACAACTGTATCAACTCTTGCGGGCTTTCCGTCAACGTATTCAACTGTAACCTGTGACTTTCCGTCCGGGAGCAGGTAGTCGATAACGCCGCTCTTTCTTACCTCTGTAAGCTTCTTTGCAAGCTTCTGAGCCAAAGAGATAGGCAGGGGCATAAGCTCCTTTGTTTCGTTGCAGGCATAGCCGAACATCATACCCTGGTCGCCTGCGCCTGTGTCCATTGCGTTTTCCTCTCTGCCTTCAAGTGCGTTGTCAACGCCCATTGCAATATCGGGGGACTGCTTGTCCAGCGTGGTCATAACAGCACAGGTGTTGCAGTCGAAGCCGTACTCCGCATTGTCGTAGCCGATTTCCTTAACGGTCTGGCGAACGATTGCGGGAATGTCGATAACCGCCTTGGTTGTGATTTCGCCCATAACCATAACAACGCCTGTTGTTGTGCAGGTTTCGCAGGCTACACGGGACATGGGGTCCTGCTCTAAAAGAGCGTCAAGAATACTGTCCGAAATACGGTCGCAGATTTTATCGGGATGTCCCTCTGTAACGCTTTCGGAGGTGAATAAGAACTTTGCCATTTTCATTTCCTTTCTATATTCGGTTTGCTTACCGCTTCTGTTTTCGCGGTAATGTGCTTTTATGCGTCAAAAAAAGCTCCCTATTGGGAGCTTTAACTTCACTCCCTCATCTTTCGCCTTTCGGCGCAGGAATTGGCACCATTTTCGCTGAGCGAAGGGTTGCCGCAGCTTCACAGGACCTGTTCCTCCACTGCTCTTGATAAGGATACTATTTTATCAGCGAATTTATTGTAGCACATATATAGCGGTTTGTCAATAGCAGCGGCACAATTTATGGGGGAAAATGCTTTTTGTTGACTTTTCTTGGGCAGTATGCTATAATTTGCTAAAAAGCGAGGTGTTTTTATGCTTTGTGAACTGCGGAAATGGCGGCTTGAAGATGCGGGAGCGCTGGCTTCTGC
>JBJERK010000266.1:0-2453 GCA_051882255.1 Ruminiclostridium sp. | reverse complement strand
CTGACGAAAAATCTGACGGCGGGGTCGCACGACAATAATTATGCGGTATTGCCTTAATTCTACCATACCGCAAGGAAAAGTTCTTCCCGTTAAGTTAAATTTCTTGTAAAGCTTTTGTAAAGCCCCTTTTGGTGCAGTAAGCCTTAACCCGTAATTCTGATTATACCGTCTCCCGCCTTGATTTCCCCGGATTTTACCGCCTCAATCAAGCCGTAGTCCTCGCTGTTGCAGACGATAATCGGGGTTATCGTCTTAAAGCCCGCCTTTCTGATTTCCTCAATATCAAAGGAAATCAGAAGGTCGCCCTTTCTGATTTCCTGCCCGTCGGTAACGTGGGCCTCAAAGAATTTTCCACCTAATTTCACCGTGTCAATGCCGATATGAAGCAGAATTTCAACTCCCTCGGCGGAAACAAGGTTGATTGCATGCCTTGTGTCGAATACCGTTTCAACCCGCCCGTCGCAGGGAGAGTAAAGCCTGCCCTCGGCAGGTTCAACCGCTGCTCCCTCCCCAAGCACCTTCCCGGAAAACGCCTCGTCGGGCACGTTTTCAAGGGGAAGGACTGTACCGCTTAATGGCGAAAACAACTCGATTGTCCCGCTTGGTTTCTTTTCCGCCTTTTCGGGCAGTTCTGCTTTCGGCGGCTTTTCTTCCACTTCGGAAATCTCCTCAATGCCGGTTTCCAGATAGTCCTCAAGGTCGGATTTTATAACCGAAACCCGTGGTCCGTAGATTACCTGCACTCCGTCTCCTTTTCGTATAACGCCGGAAGCGCCGCTCTCCTTAAGCTTCTCCTCCCGCACAAGAGCGCCGTCCTTAACTGTTACCCTGAGCCTTGTGGCGCAGCAGTCTATATCCGAGATATTGCGCCTGCCCCCAAGACCAAGGACAATAAGAGCGCTGGTTGTATCGCTGACCCTGTCTTTTTCCTGTTTTTCTCCCTTTTTCCTTTGCTCCATGTCCTTTCGGGTGTACAGCTTTGTTTCAGCAGTTTCCTCTCTGCCGGGGGTCTTTAAATTCAGCTTTGTTATCATAAAGTAAAATACAAAGTAGTAGATAACCGCGTAAATCAAGCCTACTCCGATTATCCACAGCCAGTTTGTCTTATCGTTTCCTTGCAGTATGCCAAAAAGGGTAAGGTCTATTATTCCGCCGGAAAAGGTCATTCCCACGGTTACGCCAAGCAGGTGCATAAGCATATAGGAAAGTCCTGCAAGTACGCAGTGAACGCCGTACATCAGCGGGGCTGCAAAAAGAAAGGAAAACTCCAGCGGCTCGGTTATTCCTGTAATCGCCGAGGTAAGGGCGGCGGAAAGGAGAAGTCCGCCTACCGCCTTCTTTTTTTCCGGCTTAGCAGTCCGATACATGGCAAGGGCTGCGGCAGGAAGTCCGAAAATCATAAAGGGGAACTTTCCCGTCATAAAGCGGGTTGCGGCAAGGGAAAAGGGCTCAGCCGAGCCGGAGGCAAGCTGGGCGAAAAAGATATTCTGCGCTCCCTGAACAACTACCCCGTCCACTGCCATTGAGCCGCCCAGCTCCGTCTGCCAGAAGGGCATATAGAAAACGTGATGAAGACCGAAGGGGATAAGCGCCCGCTCGATTATGCCGTAAATCCATGTTCCTATATAGCCCGATTTAAGAACAAGCTGTCCCAGTGCGGCAATAGCAGACTGCACCAAAGGCCAGACAAAGAAAAGAAGTATGCCGACCCCGAGGTAGACGATACTGCATATAATCGGCACAAAGCGTGTTCCGCCGAAAAAGGAGAGAACCTGTGGGAGCTGAATTTTGTAGAACCTGTTGTGCAGGGCTGCAACTCCAAGACCTACGATAATTCCCCCGAAAACTCCCATTTGCAGGGTGGTGATACCGAGGGTTGTGGTGGTTGTGTTCGCTCCCATTGTCTCCACGCCGCCCTTTGCGGTTATCATGGCGCTTATTGCCGTGTTCATAATCAGATAGGCTACTGCACCCGAAAGAGCGGCAACCTCCTTTTCCTTTTTCGCCATTCCTATCGCCACGCCCATAGCGAACAGCAGCGGCAGGTTATCGAAAACCGCACTTCCCGTTTCCCGCATAACCTCAAGAACAGTAAAGAGAAGCCCGCCCTCATGGATAATGCCTGTAAGGTGGTAGGCGCTAAGGGTTGTGGTATTGGTAAAGGAGCTGCCTATGCCGAGAAAAAGTCCTGCAACAGGCAGCAGAGCAATCGGCAGCATAAAGGAGCGTCCGACTCTCTGTAGAACTCCGAAAATTTTGTCCTTCATTTCAAATATCCTTTCTTTGCGTTGTTAAGGATATTATTCCTGTTTTCGGGGGATTTATTATTGCAGGAGAAGAAAAAATCGGGGAAAATCGAAGGCGGGGAAGCCAAACTCACCCCATATTGCTTTCTCCGCCGCAGCCGCAAAACCTGTGCTTACCACATAAGCGGGCTTGCCGAGAGAAAGCGA
>JBJERK010000265.1:0-2453 GCA_051882255.1 Ruminiclostridium sp. | reverse complement strand
AAAAATCGGCGAATACTATTATAAGCAGAAGAATACGGAGGAAGGTCCCTACTACAACGCTGTTGTTACCCCGAAAGCGGGAATGACAGGCGCAGATGATATACTTACCGTAGAGGAAAGCTATTATTTAAGCTTCTTTACTAAGGAAAACGACAGCCTTGATATGAGACATATCATAATAGGCTGCGCCTCAAGGCTGGGCGACAGCGGACTTACGCCCTCCCGCCTTAACAATGTTGACGATAATAAAAATATGGTGCACGTTATTCTCGGTAACCTTTACGACCAGTCTTTTACCTTTATAACCACGGGAAGCGACGTTATAAACGATGAAAACAGAACCGTATACGGAGAGCTTCAGACGGTAATTTCAATCAAGGACAGCGCATCCTTTGTACAGAACTACCTTGATGATTCAATCCATATCTATCAGGGCTTTATTATCGAAGCCTCAAGAAACGAGGGTGGAGTGATTGAAAAGGGCGTAACGGGAAGCCCCCGTGTTTACGGAACCTATACCGTAGAGGGAAGCAGCTATCCCTTCGATTTCAGCAATCCCGACTCGGTAATAAGCATTACCGGAACGGACGAAAACGGAGCCGTTGATATAAAGTCATATCTTAAGGACAGCGGCAGAGTTACCGTAAGCGCAAGCGTAAGGATAAGCTATGACGACGACGCAAGCATTATCGAGCAGTTCCCTGAGCGGAAAACAGGAAACAGCACAAACGGAGTAACCTACTCCGCTCTTTCAAACCTTGCTTATGTAGAGGATAATATAGGACAGAGCACTATTTCAGCAAGCGCAGCAGACGGCAAGAGCTACTACCGTGACAATATCTCCACCGTTTCGCTTAACTACGATATTCCCGCCTTAATGCCAAACGAGCTTACAAACTGCGGCGTTAACGGACTTGAAGCAAACGGCGAGATAACCGCTTACGGATACTACAACGTCGGAAACCTGCCCCAGTCGGATATGGACAGGGCGGCAAGCGTAAAGCTTACCCTGTCCCTGTATCAGAAGTCAACAGGAGCGGATAAGAGCTATATCCAGGTTGACATTGACGAGTATCTGAGGGGCGTAACCATAAACGGCAGTGCGCCGCTGATTGACGAAAGCGGAGTAAAGAAGGTCTACAGCTTGACTGTTCCCAAGGGCGACCTTAATTCCGAGGCAAATTCCTTTGAAATTCCCACAGCCTACTCGGTAATTACGGGAGAGGAGTTTGAGGAACAAAATAAGGTATACGCAAACTACAGAGTAACCCTTGAAGCCCAGCTGCTTGACGAAAGCGGCAGCAGTATAGACAATACCCTTTGCAGCGATTATATTATCTATACCAATGCAAAGATATTCACCGAGATGATTTCGGTTGGATAAAATTAACCCCGAAAATCCTTTGATTTTCGGGGCGTTTTTTATCCATTAGCTTCAACAATATATCCGCTGCTTCCTGCGTAGAAGCGCTTTCCGCTTTTGGTTTTAATCCACTTGTTTCTGATTAATTTTCCGTTTTTATAATATCTCCTGCCCTTATCCGACTTGGTCCAGCCCGTATATTTCCCGAGACATTCGCCATTTTCGGAAATTTTGTACCGTATTCCTTTTATGGTGCAGGACTTTTGGGCTAAGCTTCCGTCTGCTTTTATGCAGTATTTTTTCCCGCCGAAATCGCAGAAGGAGCCGGATTTGCAGGCTGTACTGCGGCAGTCGGTAACGTAGCAGGTATAAATCATCTCCCAGAAGGCTTCATAGTCGGCGGCTTGAAATTTGCTGTCGATTACTATGCTTTCGCATATCTTTACTGCGGTTACAGTCTCATTTTCGGGCACTTCTGCAAGCCTTCTCAGCTCCTTGGCGGTTACTGCCTGCCTTTCAAGCAGCGAAAAGGTACAATTATAATAAACTTCATCGGAAACGTATAGTTCAAAAGTAATGTATAAATCGAAGCTCTTGTCCTTCCTTATTTCATCGGGAATACTGCTTAAATCGGTACTGAACAGAATAAGGCAGTTATCGCCAAACTGCCGTACCGTTCCGGCAGGAAGCACCGCAGCCAGCTTCTCAGGCTCGGAGGCTATTCTGTTGTAGTATTTTTCGTCGTTATTGCCGTTGGTTATTTCAAGCAGGGAGCTGTAATAGCTTTCGGAAACGTCGTTTTTATAGCTTACCTTTTCTGCATAGACGGGAGCAGAAGCCGTGAAAGCCATAGCTAATGCCATAAAAGCGGATAATGTTATTTTAGCTTTGTTCATAGTAATTTCCTTTCCTGTTAAGAATTACCCTCTACTTTATATAACTGTTTCAGACTGCATTTAGTGACATGCTCTTTGGGAAAATATGTTATTTTCGGCGTTATGACGGAAATTACGGGGAGTTTTTGTTGGATTTGTAGAAATGGGGCAGACCTGCGCCTGCCCCAAAAGATTAAAAAATATCCTTTTTATTC
>JBJERK010000264.1:0-2455 GCA_051882255.1 Ruminiclostridium sp. | reverse complement strand
CCTCTCCCACAAGAGAGGTTCCTTTTTTAATGGTTGCAACAGTGCTTTCGATAAGCGCGGTGGTGTTCTTTGCCGCCTCTGCGGATTTGTTTGCAAGATTTCTTACCTCGTCAGCTACGACAGCAAAGCCCTTTCCCGCTTCTCCCGCTCTCGCCGCTTCTACTGCTGCATTAAGAGAAAGTATATTTGTCTGGAATGAAATATCCTCAATCGTCTTAATAATTTTCTTGGTTTCGTCGGAGGAACGGCTGATGTCATCCATAGCGGAAACAAGCTCCTTCATGCAGGCAATTGCGTCCTGCATCACACCGCCTGCGGCGTTCGTCCTGCCCGACGCATTTTCCGCTTCAAGGGCGTTTTCCTTTATCTGGCTTGCAACAAGTTCAATTGTAGAGGCAAGCTCTTCGATTGAAGAAGCCTGCTCGGTAGCGCCCTGAGCAAGAGCCTGTGCGCCGGAGGAAACCTGGTCCGAACCTACGGAAACCTGCTCGCCTGCGGTGTTAATCTGATACATAGTGTCGGAAAGCCTGTCCTTGATAAGCTCGATATATTCGATAAGCTGCTTGTAATCTCCAACGTAATACTGTTTGTTTTCAAGAGAATTTACCGCAAGATTTCCCTTTGAGATTTCCTCAAGTATTCTCTCAATATCCCTGAAAATGCTGTTGAGCTGCGACACAACGGTGGAGGTTGCCTCAGCAAGCTTTTTCGTTTCGTCCTTTGATTTAACCTCGGGAACACTGCTTGTAAGGTCGCCCTTTGAA
Source organism: Ruminiclostridium sp. (assembly GCA_051882255.1). Taxonomy (GTDB): domain Bacteria; phylum Bacillota; class Clostridia; order Oscillospirales; family Ruminococcaceae; genus Ruminiclostridium_E. The sequence continues at coordinate 1,691 of JBJERK010000264.1, read as the reverse complement.
AGGCTTACAATACGGTCGGAGCAGAGAACAATGGGGTTTGCTATCTTATTTGCAAAAATAAGAGCGGTAACAGCAGCGGCTATGCAGGCGGCTGCCATAATTATGAAGCTTATTACAAGAGCGGTATAGGTTCCGCCCATAAATTCCTCACGGACTACGTTTACACCGATACTCCAGCCCGGAGTGCCCGCAACAGGAGCGTAAGCCACAAGCTCCAGATTTCCGTCGTATTCGTACTGGTCGAAGCCTGTCATTCCTGCACACATTTTCGCCTCAACCTCTGCAAGCTTCCTGTAGGATTCATCTGTCTTAGCGGCTTCCTGTGCGTTTTCCTTGCCCACAACCTCAGGGTCGTGGAATGCAATAGTAAGTCCCGACGAGGAGAGAAGATACGCCGTTCCGCCCTCGCCTACGTTTATGCTTGTAACAATATCGTTTAGGAAGGTGTTGTGGGGTATCATATACACAACCCCCGAAACCTTGCTTCCGTAAATTCCGTTTTCCCACAAGGGCGCAGAAATTACAACTGCATTTTCAACGCCGAAGGAGCTTTCAACCATAAAATCGGAGCAGTATTCTTCGCCGCCGGAGGACACCTTGAAAAATTCCTCGCCGGAGCAGTCCGTGCCCTTTACAATATCCTTTCCCGTCATATCAAGTATGCCGCAGACCTCAAGACTGTATTTGGCTGTGCGTTCCTTTGATATTTCGGTGCAAGCCGCTTCGGCTGTTTCGGGATTTGTAAGGCTGCTTATACAGCCGATTTCGGAGGCAATCGACTTATAGCGCTCAATTTCCGTCTGCACCCGGGAAGCGGCAAGCTTTGCGGTTTCAGCCATTGATTTATGCAGAATACTCTCCGCCGAAGAAAAATTGAGCAAAGAGCCTGCTATGCCTATAATAAGCGAAGAAAACAGTCCGACTCCTATCATTCCTGCAAGTATTTTTGTTTTTATGCTTTTCAAGTTCAATTCCTCGTTTCCCTTTTGGTTTTTCCGATATTCCGAAGCATTTTCGGGATTGCTGTATCACATTAATATATTAGCATTTTTTAGTAAACAAGTCAATACACAAGCCTTGATTTAATGCAGAATTTAAGGGAACAATCCATCAATTCTTCTCATAATTATCGGGTATCACAGGGGCAGTTACCGGAGGTCTGCGAGCCTGTGCAGCTCAGCTTGTGAAAGCACTTCATACTAATAACCGTTTGAACGAAGGAAAAGATTTGCTAAAAGACGGTGCCGAAATCGAGGAAAAGAAACGCAGGCGTACTGTATGTACGTCAAGTTTCTTTGACGACGATAGCGGTGCCGTACTTCGGCAAAGATTTCCTGAGTTTAAATGGTTTTTAGTATCAAATACTCTTATTCCATATATCCTCTCATATTGAAGTAGACTCCGGATATATAGCAGTAATCATTTCCGACTCTGTAATAACCCGAAGGGAATTTCTCCTGAGCTGTACTTTCGGAAATCGTAACAAATCCCTTCATTATAAACATTTCTACGTTTGTTATGCGATAATTAATGTCTGCTCATTAACTTCTGATAGGCTTTATAATTATGAAAAAAGCCTATCAGAAGTTGCTAAAGTGCAAGGATTTTTTTAATTATTTATAAAAATCCTTGCACTTTAGTTCGTCCTTTAGGACGAAATGAGCTTGACATTAAGTAGTGTGTACGGCGAA
>JBJERK010000263.1:0-2458 GCA_051882255.1 Ruminiclostridium sp. | reverse complement strand
TAGCGGTGCCGGATTTCGGCAAAGATTTCCTGAGTTTAAATGGTTTTTAGTATTAAGCCGCAGCCCTGCACTTAACAGAAAAAAATACCCCGCTTTTTTGTACATTATGCAGAATATAGGCGGGAAATGGCGAAACGTGTTGAATTTGCGGGGGAGTTGTGCTACAATAACAATTATGAGTAAATGCAGCATAGCTGCTTCCGTGAGAAGCATACAGGTTTTGTGGGGCAATTCCTGTAAGGCTCTCATCGGAGGAAAATGTAAAAAGGAGAATAAACAATGAAATCGAAGAAGTATATCAGCAAAATCGTTTTTGCGCTTATAGTTCTGGCGTTCATTATCGTGTGTGCGGTTACAGCTGACATCGGCAGCGCTGTGGGCACGATATGGTCGCTGCTGCCGCCTATTGTGGCAATCGGACTTGCGCTTATAACAAAGGAGGTTTACTCCTCACTTTTTATCGGCATACTGACAGGCGGCTTAATCTACGCAATCGCCACCTCCTCGGGCTTTGAGGGAATGTTCAATGCCGTTGTCAAGGAGGGGCTTATAGCCAACCTTTCGGACAGCTACAACGTGGGCATACTTATATTCCTTGTTGTGCTGGGAATTATTGTTGTGCTGATGAACAAGGCGGGCGGAAGCCGCGCCTACGGCGAATGGGCGGCAAAGCACATCAAGAACCGTCAGGGCGCAACCTTTGCAACCTTCCTGCTGGGCGTGCTTATATTCGTTGACGACTATTTCAACTGCCTTACGGTAGGCTCGGTTATGCGCCCCGTTACGGACAAGCATAAGGTATCCCGCGCAAAGCTTGCCTACCTTATCGACGCTACAGCTGCGCCTATCTGCATTATTGCGCCGATTTCATCATGGGCGGCGGCGGTAAGCGGCACGGTTGACGGAGTAAACGGAATACAGCTGTTTATACAGACAATTCCCTATAACCTTTACGCTCTGCTGAGTATCGTTATGGTTATATTCATAGCCCTCTCCAATTTCGATTACGGCCCTATGAAAAAGCATGAGCAGAATGCCCTTAAGGGAGACCTTTTTACAACAAGGAATAACGTCTACCCCGAGGACGATAAGCCTGCACACACAAGAGGAAAGGTTATCGACCTTATAATTCCCGTGCTTACGCTTATTGCGTTCTGCGTTGTGGGAATGATTTATTCCGGCGGATTTTTTGCAGGAGAAAGCTTTATGGAGGCTTTTGCAAACTGCGACGCTTCTTTTGGTCTGTCTCTCGGCTCTATCGGTGCGCTTATCGTTGTAATCGGCTACTTTATGCTTAGAAGAGTTCTGTCCTTTACCGACTGTATGGACTCTATCGCCGCAGGCTTCAAGCAGATGGTGCCTGCAATACTTATCCTTACCTTTGCATGGACGCTTAAGACTATGACAGGTCTTCTTGAGGCAGGTCCCTTTGTTTCCGGACTTGTCAAGAGCGCTACTGCTCTTCAGATTCTTCTTCCCCTTATCCTGTTTGCTGTTGCAATCGGACTTTCCTTTGCAACGGGTACAAGCTGGGGAACCTTCGGTATTCTTATCCCGATTGTTACCGCCGTATTCAGCGGCGAGCTTACTGCTGTTGCAGAAACGGGCGAAATTCCCGCTATGGTTATTATCTGTATTTCCGCTTGTCTTGCGGGTGCAGTATGCGGTGACCACTGCTCTCCTATATCCGACACAACGATTATGGCCTCAACAGGCGCCCAGTGCGACCATGTAAACCATGTATCAACCCAGCTGCCCTACGCCTTTACGGTTGCAGGAGTGTGTGCTGTAGGATACCTGCTTTCGGGCTTTATTCAGAATGTTTTCGTAGTGCTGGGCGTTTCAATTCTGCTTATGCTGGGCGTTCTCTTTACAATGAGAATGTTTTCCGCAAAAACCGAAGCGGAAAAAGCAAAGCAGTAAATCATAAGCAGTATCTGTTATCTCAATAATAAAAAACCGGGAGCCTAATAAGCTCTCGGTTTTTTGCCGGTAGTATAATGTTAAGAAGATTTTTGGTGCAGTTTCCGAAAATCTGTCAGAAAGTCTTCCTGTACCCATTCCGGGCACAGAACTGCTTACTCCCCCTTGTATTCAATCCCGAAGCTCTCAAATTCTGCGGTATTATCGCCCACTGCATAAAGACCGATAACAACTCCCGTAAAGCCTCCCGAAACCTCGCTTGAAAGGTACTTTGTCTGCCCGCAGCCAAGCCCGGTATCGTCCGCGAAAAACTTGTACAGCAGATTATCGCCGGTTATGCGAAGCCTTGCGCTTCCCGAGGAGAGAGGAACAGCCGCCTGCTTGTGCTTTATGCCGCCGATATTAAGCTTAAGAACCGCCTCAAAGCCATTTTCGGTCTTGCTTACGGCGATTTCGTAATGCTCGCTTTCGCACATATACACCGTAACTCCCGCTTCTCCCCTGTCAACCGTAAGGTCAACGGACAGGTCAAAGC
>JBJERK010000262.1:0-9852 GCA_051882255.1 Ruminiclostridium sp. | reverse complement strand
AAACCCTTAAAACCGCACTGTATGACATTGGCATTACAGGTATGACGGTTACAAACACAATGGGCTGCGGAATGCAGAAGGGCGCTACCGAGTACTACCGTGGTGTTCCCGTAGAGGCAAGACTGCTTCCCAAGGTAAAGGTTGAAGTAGTTGTCTGCAAGGTTCCTGTATCTACTGTTGTTGAGGCTGCTAAGAACGCACTCTACACAGGTAAGATTGGCGACGGCAAGATTTTCGTTTACGACGTTGAAAACGTAATGAAGGTCAGAACCGGCGAAGAGGGCTACGACGCTCTCCAGGACAACGCTTAATTTAATTTGCTTTGTTTCCTTATATGTTGCATTGAACTCCTGAAGCGGCGGGGCTGTAATAACAGCTCCGCCGTTTCCCTTTTGGTTTTATTTTGGGGCAGTAGGATTTGGCGGCAGGCATAGAAAAGCCCCGCGGGTGAGGCGGGGCGGCTTTTCGTCACTCTCTCCAGTACTCCGACCCGTTGCTTAATCTGTCAATAAGCTTCAGATCGTACATTTCCCTGCGGATAGTCGCATAATCGGAAAAGGAAATATTCTGCATAATTATCTCATTCACTTCCCTTTCGGTATACCTTCTCCCCTTTTCAAAACATTCCGCTATCCTTTGAAGGACTGATATTCTGAGAGACCTCTTGCTTGGATACTGAATTAATCGACCCTTGGAATCGTAGAAATAAGACAGCTTCTTTTGTTTTGAAATCTGTGCGTTTAATTCACAGAGCCTTTCGTTCAGTTCATCAATATGCTTTTCAAACCACAGGAGAAGCTTTGCCGACATTTCAGCCTGCTTTAAATAGATATACCTGTTATCTGAAATTGAGTCGTAATACTGACCGTAGAAATTGCAGACTGCCAGAAAATAATAAAAAAGCTTACCCGCGTTTTCAATATCATAGGCGTTCAGCGTGCCGTATTCAAGATAATCGGAAATATATCGGATTAATGCTTCGATATTTATTTCTCCCTGCTTCACCTCGGGCGCCATAAAGACGTAGGAGCGTACAATTTCCCATATATACGGGTGTCTGCATGCGCAGGTCCAGTCAATAACTCCGTTTATTTTCCCGTCAAGCCAAATAAGCTGGGAAATCATATAATCTCCGTGGGTATTGCCGCACCTGAATTTGCTTATATCAAACTCGTAGGCGGGCATGGACTCTGCAATCCTCATATCTGAGCGGATTGCGGCGGCAATATCGGTATCTCCCTTTTCCTCCGCCTGCCGCAGGGTTTCGGTATAAGATTCCTTCATAAATCCGGGCTTTCTGTATTTAAAAAACTCCCTGCCTATACCTACGGGCATATCCTCAATATCCTTCATCGCCCGGTGTATCTTTGCCAGCATAACCGCCGACTCATGCAGCATTTCCTCCGACGCTTCATTGTAATCGAAGGTTGTGCCGTCATAGAAATTCTGGAGGGTAAATCGTCGTCCGTTTTCGTCCGCTGAAAGCATTTTTCCTTGCTTATTCGGAATAAACCTGCATGCAGGAATACCCTTTTCTAAAAGCGTTTCACAGACCCTTATCTCCGTTTCGGGGTGATTCATTTCATTGTCGCTGGGATACTTTACAACGTACTTTTCGCCGCCTGCCCTAACAAAATAGGTAAGTCCCCCTGCGCCGTTTCCCGAGGCTTCCATTGTTTCAATCTCAATGTCATAAAGCTTGTATATCCTCATTTTCAGCTGTTCAAATTCCAGCTGCCTTACCAATTCCAGCCGTGACTTATCAATAAGATTCATAAGTTCAAGAATCGGTATATCCTCTCCCGCCAGCAGTTCATTGACAGTTATGCCGAGTATTCTGCATAACGGCTCCATATACACAACCTCCGGCAGTCCGTTCCCGCACTCCCACTTTGAAACTGTCTTTTCGCTTATTCCTAACCTTAAGGCAATATCCTTCTGCAATAAGCCTCGTTCTTTTCTGCGCGTTGCAATAAATTTTCCTATCTTAATCTGATTCATTGTGTATCTCCATTCATAGATTATGATGATTTTATCTTGCAGGATAAGTATATCATTTTTAAATATGAACCGGAACCCACGCTCCGTAGGATTGCGCAGAATTTTATTTCAGTAATTCTGTCGACGGGATTATTGTATCACGGACAAACAATAAATGTCAACACAAACAAAAAAGCCGCCCGATAAATCGGGCGGCTGATTTTGTGTGTAACCGAAATTACTTGATTTCGATCTTAGCGCCGGCTTCTTCGAGCTTAGCCTTGAGTTCCTCAGCCTCAGCCTTGGAAACGCCTTCCTTAAGAGCCTTAGGAGCTGCTTCAACGAGTTCCTTAGCTTCCTTAAGACCAAGGCCGCAAACGTCCTTAACAACCTTGATAACGCCCATCTTGCTGTCGCCAAAGGAAGCGAGAATTACGTCAAATTCTGTCTTCTCTTCAGCAGCTGCAGCTGCACCGGTAGCGGGACCTGCTGCTACCATAGCGGCAGCGGATACGCCGAATTCTTCTTCTAATGCCTTTACTAAATCGTTAAGCTCTAATACAGATAATTCCTTAACGTCTTCTACAATCTTTAAAACCTTTTCTGAAGCCATTTTAATGTTCCTCCGTTAAATTATTTTTGTTTGTTTACGCCGCTATGCGGCATTTTGATTGCAACTTATGCAACCTCTTCGCTTTCCTTCTTCTTTGCAATTTCGCTTGCTGCAATTGCAAGGCGCTGCATAGGAGACTGGAGCATAAAGAGAAGCTTGGAAACAAGAACTTCCTTGCTGGGGAGCTTTGCGTACTCCTCTACCTCTGCTGTAGAGATAGCTTCCTTTCCGATAAAACCAACCTTGATGCTGAACTTTCCGTTGGAGCCTTCAGCCTGCTTGTAGAGAATCTTGGGAGCAGAGATGATGTCGTCCTTGGAAATAGCAATAGCGGTTGTACCCTCGAGGTGCTCGTCAATGCCTGTGATGCCTGCCTTTTCAGCGGCTCTCTTGAGAAGGGTGTTCTTTACAACGAAGTATTCAACTCCTGCTTCTCTGAGCTGCTTACGAAGCTCTGTGTCTTCTGCAACGGTAATACCCTTGTAGTCAACGATAACTCCGCCTGCGGCAGCTTCAAGCTTAGCAGCTAACTCGTCAACGTACTGCTGCTTTGACTGTAAAATCTTTTCGCTTGCCATTCGGTTTTCCTCCTTTTAGATTTGTGCTGTTAAAAACAAATGAGGAAATATAATAAATGCCCGTTTGCACAAAGACAGACGGGCGATAAAATCAATATCTTCCCATTCCTCGGCAGGCGGCAGAGCCGTTAGCGCTTTCGCGACCTGCTGTCTTTAGAACAGCAATAGTATTATAGCATGACAATTTCAAAAAGTCAAGCCCTTTTTGAAAATTTTTCTGAAATTCAGAAAGCGTAGTCCTCTTCCCTGTCCTCGCTTCCCTCCTCCTCTTTTGGTGCAGTACCTGCGGGCGCAGGCATTTCTACTGTTGTAGGCAGTCCGTTTATTGTAATATTCGGGTCGTCCAGGTCGATTACAAGGCATCTTCTGCCGCCGATAAGGGAGGTTCTTACCTTTTCGGTGGCGGTTTTGCTTATGTTTATGGTGATTTCGGGGGTTGCGATTACAGTTTTCGGGCTTACGAGATTTGAAGCGGTCAGGGGCTTCTTCCCTACCGTTTCGCTGTAGGCTCGGCTCACATCATTAAGCCGCTTGTCCTCAACTCCTGCATCAAAAAGAATATCCCGAAGCTTATTTTCGTCAATTGTTGCAGGCTTTTCGTCAAAGCGGTGCTCCTTAATCTCCTCGCCTATCTTCTCGTTGACCTTAGTTATAATAGTATAGTCGAGGTCGTTTCCCATTACCTCCTCCAGCACCTTACCGAAAGCCGCCTTTTCTCCCGCCGCAGTAAATGCCGCCTCGCAGCCAAGCACCTGCTCCACAAGAGAAATATTCGGCTCCTTCGGCTTTGCGGAGTAGCAAAGAACGCTGTTTACGTCCGGCTCGCCGCCGCAGAGGGTGGGGAAAAGAAAGGCGTCGGTTGGAGTCCGGCTTATTATGCGGTCGTTTTTCGGGCGCTTGCGGATTTTGTTTTCCTCGCTGTCGAAAATAAGCTCGTCCCCGCAGGTTTCAACCGGGCAGATAACCGTCAGAATGAAATTATAGTCGCTGTTGTCCTCGGTTTTTTCCTCGTTCTTGTCCTTTTTGAAAAGAGTGTAGGTGCAGTGTGCTGCAAAAATCACAAAGGTTGAAATATAGTCGATATTTTCGGTTATGTTATGTAAAAATGCTTCGTTAAGCTCCTCGTTTCTGAACTTCTCCCGCATGGCGCTGTACATAATCCACTGGGGAGCGCCCTCCTCATAGGCGCTGTTGGGGAAAGTGTATTCTATAAGATTCTTGCCTAAAGAGCCGCTTAAGCCCTTTCGCATTGTGTCGTAAATAAGCTCCTGGTCTTCTTCGGGAATTGTGCCTATCAGCCTGTTGTCGCTGTAAACTATATTTTTATCCGCGTCAACAAAGGCGCGGAGAATATGTCCCATTGTGAAAAAGCCGCACTGGTCGGTAAAGTTGCGCTTAAGCTCGGAAATCTCCTTTTTGTTCATTCTTTTCTTCCTTTCTGCCGCCGTTTTTTCGGCGTGTTCTATTATAATACCACAAAATGAGAAAAATTTCAAGGGCTTGCGGCTGAGAAAAAATCTGCCTTATTTTCCACACTTCTGATAATAAAATACAGCTAACTGCGTTCTGTCCCTGAGCTCCAGCTTCTCCAGCACCGAGCTTATGTAGTTTCTCACCGTTCCCTCGCTTAAATACAGCCTTATTGCTATCTCCTTGTTGGAAAGCCCCTCCGCCACAAGGGTAGTTATCTCCCATTCCTTGGGGCTTATTCCCTGCGCTTCATAGTTGAAGCCGCTTTTCTGCTGCATTAAATCAGGAAGCTTGCTTACGATTTCCCCGCCGAAAACGCTCTGACCTCTTTCTACTGCATTAAGCGCCGCTTCGATACTCTCGAAGTCCTGCTTTAAAATATAGCCCTTAGCGCCTATATTAAGTGCTTTTAAGATATACTCGTCGTCTGAAAATGTGGTTAAAAACAGGATTTTCGCACTCTTGTCCTCGGAAAGTATCTTTTCGGCAGCTTCAAGTCCCGTCATATTCTCCATTCTTATGTCCATAAGCAGAACGTCCGGCTTGTGCTGTCGGTAAAGCTCGATTGCCTGCCGTCCGCTGTTTCCCATGGCGCAGATTTCAAGTCCCTTTGCTTCAAGGATAGTTTTAAGGGAAAGCGCAACAATGCTGTCATCGTCAACAATAAGTATTCTCACGAAAGCCCCTCCTTTTTAATGGAAATGAATATCTTAAAGCCCTTGTCCGTGTCAATTCTCATAATTCCGCCAAGAGCCTCTGTCCTGTCCTGCATATTTGAAAGCCCCATACCCGTGCCGTTTACCTTTTTAACGCTGCCGTTGTCGGAAATGCAGAGCTGATAAAGGGCGGGGTGTTCTCTTATGACAATGCTTACCTCGGTGGCGTCGCTGTGCTTTACGATATTTGAAACTGCTTCTTTTACGGAAGCAATAAAGCAAAGCTTTATTGCGGCAGGCATATTTTCCGAAAAGTCGGTTTCGAGGTGCAGCCGGTAGCGGCTCCGCATTTCTGCAACCGCCTCCTCCACCGACCGTTTCAGGTCTATTGAGTCGTCCCTCAGTCCATGTACGCTTTCCCTTATGCTGTTCATAGCGCTGTCAAGGGTAGCCTTTACGCTTTGCGCCGCCGCATACTGAGCCTGCTGCTTCTCCTTGTCGGTGATTGCGAGTAAAGCGCCTGTCTGCAAAAGAGAACGGGAAAGAAGGTGTCCTACGTTGTCGTGGATTTCCCTTGCAATACGGTTTCTCTCCTTTAATGTAGCAAGATAAATCTCGTAGTCCTGCTTTTCAAGGAGGCTCCTGTTCTTATTTTTAAGTGCGATAAAAAGCTCTGCGTCGCTGTCCCTTGTGCTTAACAGCTCGCTTTCCAGCCGGATAAGCCGACCCGTCCGTAAGCCAAGCAATACCGCCAGCATAACAAGAGCCGCAAGAGCAGCAGGACTGCCCAAAAATAAATTATTCAATAAGTAGGGGCAGGCGGCAAAAACAGCGCATAAGGCTGCGGATATGTAATGTTCGTTTTTAACTGCCCCGTATATTACAATAGGTACGCCGAAAATCAGAGGCGGGAAGAAAAGGCAGAACAAGGCGAAAATAATCTCGGGGATATACGCCCTTTTTTCGGGCAGGGCGTATTGCAGGCAGGCAACCGTCAGGGCGGCAAGCACCGCTCCTACCGCCGCCGCAGGACTTCCCTCTATCGGCAGCAGCAAAAGCGAGGATATAAAGATTACTGCGGCGTCAACAACAGCTTTCAGAAAAACCCCTCCCTTGATGTACTAAATTGATTTTATCATATTGCGGCGAAAAAAGCTATTGTTTTTTGAAAAAAGTGACAAATGTCATAGTAAAAACTGACGCTGTTCACTTACAAAACCTGTTTTCGGGTGGTATAATGAGACTGTAATCAAAGGAAAGGAGATTATGATATGGCTTGCGCTGTAAAAATTGAAAATCTTGTAAAAAGGTATAAGGAGCTTATCGCCTTAGACCATTTCAGCCTTGAAATCAACGAGGGAGAGGTTTTCGGACTTTTAGGCCCCAACGGCTCGGGAAAGACAACCACAATAAACTGCCTTTTATCCCTTCTTGAATACGACAAGGGCAAAATTGAGATATTCGGTAAGGAAATGAAGCCGGACAGCTACGATATAAAGCAGAATATAGGCGTTATTATGCAGAACGTTGCGGTTTTTGACCAGCTTACCGTAAGGGAGAACATCGACTTCTTCTGCGGGCTTTACATAAAGGACAAGGCGCTTCGCAAAAAGTACGTTGACGAGGCTATACAGTTCGTAGGGCTGGAGGATTTTACGAAGTTCTATCCGAAAAAGCTGTCGGGCGGACTTCTGAGAAGGCTTAATATCGCCTGCGGAATCGCACATAAGCCAAAGCTTATTATCCTTGATGAGCCGACGGTGGCGGTTGACCCACAGAGCAGAAACAAGATACTTGAGGGTATTCAGCAGCTTAACCGTGACGGTGCAACGGTAATATACACCTCCCACTACATGGAGGAGGTTGAGCAGATTTGCACACGGATACTCATTATGGACAAGGGAAAGAGCCTTGCGGTAGGTGCTAACGAGGAACTGAAAAAAATGATAAAGAACACGGAAACTATCGAGATTGAGGCGGCTGACGCAAGCTCCGAAAACCTTGAGGCTCTCGGAAAGCTGCCCCACGTTTACGATGTTTCCTACGACGGAGTTAAAATCCGGGTAAGGTGCAGCGGCGGAAAGCACAACCTTATCCGTGTGCTTGACTACCTGCAATCACAGGAGGTTGTCTTTGGCAGAGTTTACTCAGAACTGCCAACCCTTAACGACGTTTTCCTTGAAATAACGGGCAAAAATCTCCGTGACAATGCTTAAGGGAAAGGAATTGGGATATGTTTTTACACAGCTTTAAATATTCCTTCATGGATTTTATCAGAAACAGGATTATACTTTTCTGGATAGTCCTGTTTCCTATGCTTTTAGGCGTAATGTTCAACTTCGCCTTCGGGGGAATTTACGACTCAACCACAAAATTCAGCGAAATTCCTGCGGCGGTAGTTACTAACGGCAATTTCAGCATACTTAAAAACCTGCTTGATGAGATGGACAAGAGCGATACAAAGCTTTTTAAAATCACCTATACAGACGAGGAAACCGCCCTTTCAATGCTTGAAAACGGCGAGGTTGACGGGGTTATTTACGACGATTTCCTTGAACCGAAATTAAGCGTTCGGGGCGAAAGCGGTATTACCGTAAGCATTATCAAGACATTTCTGGACAGGTACAAGTCCTCGGCGGCGATAATCGGGGAAACCGCTATGAGAAATCCTGCAAAAATTCCCGAAATTGTGGAGGCTATGTCTGCGGAGACAGGGGACTGCCTTAAAATGAAAAACTATTCCGAGGGAAATATGGACCCTTACGTTACATATTTCTACAACCTGCTTGGTATGGCTTGTATGTACGTTTCAATGGTTGGAATGTACACAGTTATCAGAAATCAGGCGAACCTTTCTCCCCAGGGCATGAGAATAAACGCTGCCCCCGGCGGTAAGCTTTCTATGATTTTAGGCTCTCTTGCGGCAGGTCAGCTTATCTTCTACATTGGCACATTGTTCGCCGCAGCCTTCCTTTGCTTTGTGCTGGGAATTGACTTTGGAATAAGCTTCGGCTGGATTGCGGTTATTATCTTTTTCGGTGTGGCAGTAGGACTAACTATGGGATTTTTTGTAGGCTCAATCGGAAGAATGAGCGAAAATACAAAAAGAGGACTGCTCCTCGGCGCTTCAATGCTGTTCTCCTTTTTAAGCGGACTTATGGTGGGAGATATGCCTATGATTATCGAGGAAAGCTGCCCGCTGCTCAACAGAATAAACCCGGTACGGCTTATCTGCGACAGTTTTTATGTTATGAGCAGCTACGGCTTTAACGACAGAATGACCTACAATCTCTGCGCTCTTGCGGCATGGACGGTATTCTTTACCGCAGGCGGAATTATTATGAGCCGCCGCAGAAAATACAAGAGTCTTTAAGGAAAGGAGAGGTTAAAATGCAGATATTCAACGCTTTTTTCAAGGTTACAAAGAAGTCCGCAAACTGGCTCCTTATCTATACGGGACTATTTATTGTGCTTTGTATTCTGATAACCTATCTTGAAAAGGACCCGGAAACGGGATTTTCCGATACAAAGCTTAACGTTGTGGTATTCGATGATGACAACACCGAGGAAAGCAGAGCGCTTTTAAGCTATATCGAAAGCCGCCACAACATTGTGGAGCTTGACACCCGTGACCCTGAAATTTTACAGGATAAGCTTTACTATCAGGTTATAAGCTATGTTCTTACTATTAATAAGGGCTACGCAGAGGGACTTTCAAAGGGAGAAACGAAAGATTTGCTTACCTACGCAGTTGACCCGAAAAGCTACTACGCAGAGTACCTTAATATGCAGCTTCGCCAGTACGTTTCAACCGCTTCCCTGTACATAAAAAGCGGAATGACGGCGGCTAAGGCATGCGAGGCTACGGCGGAAAATCTTATGAACGAAACAGAGATTACCGTTCCCGACTTCGGTAAGGAGGAAGAAAACGGACTGCCGCAAAAATTCTATATGTTCAGCCTTTATATGGCGTATACAATTCCTGCAATAATGATTTGCGTACTTTCGAGGATAATTATTTCCTTCAAGGCGAACAATATCGGCGCAAGGATAGGCTGCTCTCCCGTTTCGGCGGTTAAGCGGAATTTACAGATAATTCTGGCTTCGGTTATCTTCTGTATCGGGCTGTGGCTGCTTATGTCCTTTATTACAATGATTCTGAGCGGATTTCCGCCTGTCGGGGAAAAGGAGCTGCTTACAGTTCTCAACAGCTTCATTTTAACCCTTGTTTCCGCTGCAATAAGCGTATTCGCAAGCACGCTTTGCAGCGAAAACTCGGAGGTTATTGACATTATCGGAAACGTGGTTACTCTCGGAATGGCGTTTCTCGGCGGCGTATTCGTGCAGCAATACCTGCTTTCAGACACGGTGCTTTCCGTGGCGAAATTCCTGCCCACCTACTGGTATGTAAGGGCGATAAACAACATCGGCGGAATCGGCGGAGAGGTATTCAGTCTTACGGATATATTCACCTGTATGGGAATAGAAATGCTGTTTGCGGTTGCGCTTTTTGCAGCAAGCATAGCGGCGGCTAAGATAAAGAAAAGCAGGTAAC